>JAOTUO010000033.1 GCA_029863845.1 Myxococcales bacterium | reverse complement strand
GCGATAGGCGCGATTCAGATCCTTCAGGTGCAGCCCGTTGCGCACGCGCTGATCGCGCGGAAGGGTCTTTCGCGTGAGGTCGACGGGGTCCCGCGGCGACACCGCGAAGCCCACCGGCGGCCGGTAGGGCCAGTGCGGATCGAAGTAGTGGACCCAGAGGAAGAACGGGCGACCGACGTGCTCGAGCAGCCAGCGGTTGGCGGCGCGCGTCGTCTGCGCGCCCCGGGTCCAGAAGCGCTCCCGATCCCTGCCGCGCCACGTGTACGGCTCCGACGGCTCGAAGGCGTAGGTCGCGAAGCCCTGGTGGAAGCCGAAGCGCCGGTGCAGGATGTAGCTCGAGACGAACGCGGCGGTGTCGAGACCGCGCTCGGAGAGCAGGTCGGCCAGCGTCGGGAGCCGCGGGTCCATGGGGACGGCGTTCTGGAGCGCGCCGTGGTTCCACACGTGAAGGCCGGTCAGCAGCGACGCGTGCGCCGGTCCGGTGCTGGGGATGGGCGTGTACGCCGACTCGACGAGCACGCCCTGGGAGGCCAGACGGTCGAGCGCTGGGGTGGGGACCGGGCCCCCGTAGGCGCCGACGTGATCGGCGCGCAGCGTGTCGATCGTGATCAGCAGGACCGAATCGACGGCGCCGGCGGCAGCCCCCCTCGCTGCCGGCACCATCGCCGCCGCCAGCAGCAGCCCGAGCGGCGCGAGTACGCGCAGCGGCGTCGCTGCCATCAGGTCGCCGGCGTCGCGCGTTCCACGATTTCCTTCAGCGGCAGGCCGGCCGGGAGGGTGCCGAACGCGAGTCCGTTGCTCGCTTCGAGGCGTCCCGCACAGAAAGCGTCGGCGACGGCCGTGGGGGCGTGGCGGACCAGCAGGGAGGCCTGCAGGGTGAGCGCCGTCCGCTCCACCCGTCGGCGGGCGCTCGCCTCGGTGCCGTCGCGAGCGGCAAGCGCGGCCTCGACCTCTCCGATCGCGGCGTCCAGCGCCGGATGCGCGCCGCTGCCAAGGCGGATCTCGTCGAGCAGCGCCGGTACGCAATCGGGCTCGCGGGCCATGGCGCGCCAGACGTCGAGGCAGATCACGTTGCCTGAGCCCTCCCAGATGGCGTTCACGGGGGCCTCGCGGTAGAGGCGGGGCAGGATCGAGTCCTCGACGTAGCCGTTGCCGCCGAGGCACTCCATCGCTTCGTAGACCATGGACGGTGTCCGCTTGCACACCCAGTACTTGGCGACGGCGGTCGCGATGCGGGCGAAGGCGCGGGGCGCCTCGTCGTCGCGGGCCTCGTCGTAGGCGCGAGCCAGCCGCATCAGGAGCGCCGTCGCCGCCTCCACCTCGATGGCCAGATCGGCGAGGACATTCTGCATCAGCGGCTGCTCGCAGAGGAGCCGGCCGAACGTCGAGCGGTGCGCCGCGTGGTGCGTCGCCTGCGCCAGCGCCTGGCGCATGAGCCCCGCGCTGCCGCTCACGCAGTCGAGCCGCGTGTGGTTCACCATCTCGAGGATGGTGGGCACCCCGCGGCCCTCCTCGCCCACCATCCGCGCCCAGGCACCGCGGTACTCGATCTCGGCCGACGCATTCGAGCGATTTCCGAGCTTGTTCTTCAGCCGTTGCAGGTGGATCGGGTTGCGCTCGCCATCGGGCCGCCAGCGGGGGGTGAGGAAGCACGAGAGGCCTCGCTCGGTGTAGGCCAGCGTGAGGAAGGCATCGCACATGGGCGCCGAGCAGAACCACTTGTGGCCAACCAGCTCGTACTCTGCCCCCGGTCCGCCGGCGCCGAGAGGAGTGGCGCGGGTGCTGTTGGCGCGCACGTCGCTCCCGCCCTGCTTCTCGGTCATCGCCATGCCGATCAGAACCGCGCTCTTCTGCGCGGCCGGCAGCGAGCGCGGGTCGTACTCGGTGCCGAGGAGACGACCCTCCCACTCCGCGGCGACGTCCTTCTGGTGCCGGAGCGCCGGCATGCACGCGAAGGTCATGGTGAGCGGACAGCACGCGCCCGCCTCGACCTGCGAGAGCAGGTAGTGCTTCGCGCTCCGAGCGACGAAGGCGCCCAGACGGGGGGTTCGCCACGGGAGGTTGTGGACCTCGTGGGCCATGGCGAGCCGCATCACCTGGTGCCAGGCGGGATGGAACTCGACCTCGTCGATGCGATGTCCGCGGGGGTCGTGGGTCCGCAGCTCCGGCGGGCACGCGTTCGCCTGGCAGCCCCAGCGCCGGACCTCGTCGCTGCCCAGCGCGGCGCCGTACTCCGCGACGCTGGCCTTCGCCCAGTCCCCGCCTTCGCGCGTCAGCGCCTCGACGAGTGCACGGTCCGTCGTGAACGGGTTGACATTCTCGAGCGGCGGCGCCTGGTTGGTGACCTCGTGGGTCGAAGCGGGGGACGCGGGCCCCCGGCGGTTCGACATGGCTCCCTCCCTCGGCCCGAGACCCAGCCCGAGACGGTCCGAGAGGGCCCCGGCCCGAGACGGCACGAACGCGCCCGCCGGACGGGTCGTAGTCTAGCCGATGCAGTCGCCGGGACGGGGGGAACGGGACCGCACCGGGGTGCCGTCACCTGCGTGCGGAGCGCTCGGACGTCTCGAACACGTTCTTCACGAGGCGTTCCTCACCGGCCTCGACATCGAAGGTGCGTTCGGCGCGGCCGAGCCGGGGGTGTTTGAAGACGACGTGGTGCGTCCCGGGCGGCAGCGCGACCGGCTCCGAGTGGCCGACGGGCGCACCGTCGTCGATTCGGATCTCGGTCCGGGGCGGGGTCTCGAAACGAACGACCGCTTTCCTGCCGGCGGTGAAGGCGTCGGGAAGCGGCAGCGCCTGCAGCTCCACGCGGCCGGTGGCCACCGCGACGACCGCGGCGGCTGCGCAGCCGCCGAGCGCCACCGCCCAGCGCCAGCCGCTGCGCGGGCGCCGCTGCGTCTTCCGCGGTCGCTTCACCATCGCGGTCTTCCCCGAGGAGGCCCGGAAGATCTTGCGCTCCCAGAGAAACGCGGCGATCTCGCTGCGGCAGTCGGCCGGGGACGGCGCACCCAGGTAGCGCTCCAGCGCCCGGCGCAGCGCCGTCGCCGAGGCGATCCGCTGCTTCGCCTTCGGTCGCAGGCACGCGCGGATCAGGCGCGCGAGTGTGCGCGGCGTCGCGGAAACGCGCTTTCGCGGCGGCGGGTAGCGTCCCGTCTGGATGCGGCGCGCCAGCGACGGCCCCTTCTCGTCCCCCCCGCGCTCGGCGAACGGCGTCTCCCCGGTCAGCATCTCGTAGAGCACGACGCCCAGGGAGAAGAGGTCGCTCCGATAGTCGGCGCGCTCTCCGAGCAGCTGTTCGAGCGCCATGTACTGCGGCGTTCCCACGGCGACGCCGACCTGGGTGAGCGCCTTGCCCTTGCCGTCCAGCGCGATGCCGAAATCGGCGATCTTCGTCTCGCCCTCGCGCCCGATCAGGATATTGGAAGGCTTGAGATCGCGGTGTACCACGCCGCGGGCGTGGATCTCTTCGAGTCCCCGCGCCATCTCCAGTGCGATCAGCGCGGCGACACGAGGGCTGAGGCGCTGCACGGCCTGCAGGACGGAGGCGAGGTCCATGCCATCGACATACTCCTGCGCGATGTAGCTCTCACCCCGGAAGCTGAAGCAGTCGAAGACCGCCACGACGTTCTGGTGGTGGACGGCGGCCGCGGCCTGGGCCTCGCGCCGGAAGCGCTCCTCGTTGCCGGGTTCTTCCGCGAGGTCGCGGCGCAGCATCTTCAGCACGACCGAGCGCTCGAGGGCGGGCTGGCGGGCCAGGTAGACCACGCCCATGCCGCCCTGGCCCAGCTCTCGCTCCACCACGAAGCTGTTGATCTTCCTGCCCGATGCCGCGCTCATGGGGCCCTGCTCGAGGCCGGCGACGGTCTAGCCGTCGGGGAGGACGTAGGCCTTCGCCGGGCGCGTGCAGCGCTCGAGGAGGTACTGGAAGACGTGCTCACCGAGCTGGAAGCGGTCTCCGTTCTTGAGATCGCCCACCCGGGCCTGGCCGCCGTTGAGAAGCATGCCGTTCATGCTGCCCAGGTCACGGATGCGGAATCCGGTCCCGGTGAACTCGAGTGCGGCGTGCTCGCGCGACATCGCCTCGTCGTCGAAGGTCAGATCGGTGTCGGGGCCGCGGCCGAGCGTGATGTGCGGCTGTTGCAGGTCGTGCTCGGTACCGGCGGCGTCGCCCGAGAGGATCACGATGGCCGCGCGCCAGCGGTTCGTGAACTCCGCGAAGCCGTCCTTCGACTCGGGCTGCTCGATCCTCCGCGTCAGTCCGTCGCGCATGGCGCTTCGCCTCCCGGCGCGGCCCGAGCCGCGCGCTCCGGGACCCGGCGCCGCCGGGCCCTCACGTCATTAACGGCCGTCGGCGGTTTATCTTGAAGGCGTCTTTCAGCGGCAGAAGGGGCGCAGGCGTCCGGCAGCCCGCTGTCGAAGCCGGCGGTCCGACCCGGGAATCCGTTACCGTTGGCGCGTGCTCACCAGGTCGCTCGCGCGGCGGATTCGGGAGCGGGAGAAGTGCTCCGGCGCTTCCTGACCCTGCTGCTGCTGCTCGGATCGACGGTCCTGGCCGTGATCGGAGCCGAGCTCGCCGTGCGCTGGGTCTTCCGGGATCTGACGACGACCTCGCCCATCGAGAGCTACTTCGGCCTGCGCTGGAAGGAGCGCCACCTCGAGCGCAACCGGTGGGGGCACCGCGAGCGGGAGTTCGATCTCGAGAAGCCCGAGGGCGTCTACCGGATCGCCGTCGTCGGGGACTCCGTCGCGGTTGCGATGGGCCTGCCCCTGGAGCAGCGCTTCACGAACCGGATCGAGCAGTCCCTGAATCGGGACGGCGGCGGCTTCGAAGTGCTGCAGTTCGCCAACCCCGGCGCCGAGACCCACCACCAGCTCAAGACGCTCGCGACCGTCGTGCTCGAGGCGCAGCCCGACTTCGTGCTGCTCCAGTGGTACGTGAACGACTTCGAGTTCACGAAGGCCGGGAGGCCGGAGCCGCCCAGCCACCTGATTCCGGACGAGGGGCTCCACGCGCGGCTGTACCGCTCCTCGGCGCTCTACATCCTCCTGAACCACGCCTGGCAATCGCTCCAGATCTCGCGGGGTGCGGTGGTCCGCTTCGAGGATTACATGCGCGAGCGCTTCGGCGACCCCGAGAGCCGGGACTCGCGCAGGGCGATGGGCTTCCTGGAAGCCTTCGTAGCGAGGTGCGGGGAGGCGGGCGTCCCAGTGGGGATCGCGCTCTTCCCGCGCCCGACGGATAGGCTGTCGGACTATCCCCTGGGGTTTCTCCACGAGCGCGTGCTCACGATGTGCGAGGCACGGGGCATTCCGTGCCTGGATCTCACGCCGACCTTCGCGCCGTACGCCGGGCGGATCCACGAGATCTGGCTCAACCGCTTCGACCACCACCCCGGTGCGCTGGGGCACCGCCTGGCCGCGGAACGGATCCTCGCGGAGTTCCGCCCGTACTGGACGCGCGGAGCCCCGGCGCCGCCCGGCCGCGGCGGTTGAGCCCGCCGCCGCCGCTGCCGCCGGGGAAGCGGTGCGAGGCCGCCCGGCGAAAACCCGGAGCGACGGTTCGCGGGGGCCGCCCCGGGTACGCTACACACGGCTGGGCGAGCGCATCGCGGGTGGGGTGCTCGCGTGGGGATTCCGATTCGCCAGGGTCGACTCCAGAGTGCGGTGCCGAGGTTGCTCCTGCTGCTCGGCTCGACGCTGATGACCCTGCTCGCGGCCGAGTTGCTGTTTCGGGCGTTCGACCTGCGCGGCTACCACGATCGCCGACGGGAGCGAGGGCTTCAGGGAGCCCTCCTGCGCGACGAGAAGAAGAGGGTGCCGGGGGTCAAGGTTCAGTACCGTCCCTACGCGCAGTTTGCGCACGTCTACGACGGCGACCCGAGGGGCTACTTCGATGCGGACCACAGCCTCACCTATCGGCTCAATCGCCACGGGTTCCGCGGCGCGGACTGGGAGCGCGCCCCGGCGCCCGGGGTCCGGCGGATCGTCCTGCTGGGCGACTCGTTCGCCTTCGGGGAGGGCGTCCGGGTCGAGCACACGCTCGGCGCGCGCCTGCAGGAGAGCGTGAACGAAGACTCCGGAACGGCGACCGAAGTGCTGACCCTCGCCGCGGGCGGCTGGGGGACGCGCGACGAGATCAACTACCTGGAGCGCGCCGGCATCGGCTTCGAGCCGGACCTCGTGATCGTCGTCTACGTGCTCAATGACGCCGAGTACGCGGGCGGTCTGGACCTGTGGGGCCGGTTCCGCCAGCAGTACGAGAACCGCCGGCTCCAGAGCTCCTATCTGGCGAGTTACGTCTACGCGGGCTTCGCCCGGCGCAGGCTGGCGCGCGCCTACATCGACGATCTGGTGGTTCGGTCGCGGAAACAGAGAGGAGACTGGGCGGCGAGCTTCGGCGATCTGGCGCGGGGCCGGCGCATCGCAGAGTCCGCCGGAGCTCGCTTCGCCGTCGCGATCTTCCCGTTCCTGTACGAGCTGGATGCGGGCTACCCGTTTCGCCCGCTCCACGAGATGGTCGCGCAGTTCTGCACGTGGAACGGAATCCGGGTCATCGACCTCTTCGACGCCTTCGAGGGCCACTCCGACACGGATCTCTGGGTGCATCCGAGCGATCAGCACCCGAACGAGGACGGGCACCGGATCGCCGCCGATGCCCTCGCCGATTTCATCCGGCGGGAACATCTCCTGCCGGACGCGCCGAACGATGGCTGAACCTAACAAGGGGGATGAGACATGACCGGGAAGAACAACGCAATCGTCGCGATGCTGATGGCGCTCGTGGCGGCGCCGGCCTTGGCCGAGGTCGGCTCCGAGGGCGTCGAGGGGGCCGCATCCGACCAGGCGGCGCCCGCGCCGGAGGCCGCCGCGGCGCCGGCGCCGAGCGGGCTCGTGGCTCGCTCGACGATCACCACCTCGGTGGTCGATCGCGAGCCCCAGGATTCGGTCGAGACGCTCTCGAATGACAACGTCGAGGTCTTCTACTTTACCGAAGTCCGGGACGCGACCGGGGACACGATTACCCACCGCTGGGAGTGGATGGGCACGCTGATGGCGGAGGTTCCCTTCGCCGTGGGCGGCCCGCGCTGGCGGCTCTTCTCGAGCAAGAACCTCGACCCGACCTGGCTGGGGGAGTGGACGGTGACGGCCGTCGATTCGTCGGGCCGGGTCCTGAGCCAGGAGACCTTCGAATACCGCGAGGCCATGGCTGCGCCGGCAGTGCCGGCAGCGCCGGCAGCACCGGCCCCCTAGGCGCGGCGCGGCGCCGCCACGCACGCTTCAGCACGCAAGGCCCAGGCCGAGCGAGTGGGACGGACGTGAAGCGAGCGACCGGAACGCACGAGGGATTTCGGGCTCGCTACGGCCCCTGGGCGTTCGTGGCCGGGGGCTCCGAAGGGCTGGGGGCAGAGTTCGCGACCCAGATCGCGGCCCGGGGCGTGAACCTGGTCCTGCTGGCGCCGAACGCGGCAGAGCTTGCCGCGCTGGGCGACGCCCTCGTGGCCGAGCACGGCGTCGAGGTGAAGGCCCTCGCTCTGGATCTGGCCGACCCGGCGACGCTGCGCACGGCGAAGCAGGAGACGGATGACGTCGAGGTCGGCCTCCTCGTCTACAACGCCGCGCACGCCTGGATCGGTCCCTTCCTGGACGCTCCGCTCGAGGAGCACCTCGCCGAGCTCGACGTCAACTGCCGGGGGCCGCTGCTGTTCGCGTACGCTTTCGGCCGGGAGATGGCCGCGCGCCGGCGCGGCGGCATCCTGCTGATGTCCTCCCTCGCCGGCGCGCAGGGTGCGCCCGGAATCGCGAACTACGCTGCCACGAAGGCGTACGACACCGTGCTGGCCGAGGGGCTGTGGGGCGAGCTACGCGGGCGCGGCGTGGACGTCCTCGCCTGCTGCGCAGGCGCCACGCGCACGCCCGGCTACCTGGCCAGCCGCAAGGCGCGCGGGGGCGGTGTGTTTTCGGCTCCGGAGATGGAGCCCGCGGCGGTGGTCTCGAAGGCGCTGGCGGCCCTCGGTCGCAAGCCGAGCCTGATCCCGGGAGCGGCGAACCGCGTCGCCGCGATCTTTATGCAGCGGCTGCTTCCCCGCCGCCTGGCCGTGAGGATCATGGGGAGGTCGACGCGCGGCCTGCGCCCCGACCGCGCGTGATGGGAACTTGCGGCAGTGTCTTGGGGCGTGCGTCAGCCGCCGGATAGGATTCCGTTCCCGATCGTGGCGGCGGACGCGACGGCGACCCGGTAGCGATCGCGAAGGCGATCGTCCCCGCGGGTTTCGCCGTCGCCTCCGGCTGGAGGCGGAGCCCCGCTGCCCGCGGCGACGGGTGATTTTCCGGCTTTTGGGAGCGGTGGGGCGTATGGTATGGTCCGCGCCGAAGGGCATTGTCTGACTGGTGCACAAGGCTACGGCTTTCCCGCCTGCTCGTGTCTCCTAGAGAGTCTGCCTTTCCCGCCGGGACCGGTGGGGCCGAAGGCCCCGAAGGTCGGGCGGAATGTGGAGTCGGTTCGAGATCTCGCCGTCGGAAGGTCCGAGCGGGATCTCGGCGCATGTCGCGCCCGCGGACACATGAGATGTCGGGCGCGGCGAGGGGTATGAGAGTTGGGCAAGAAGCTGTACGTCGGCAACCTGCCGTTCGACACGACCGAGGCGGATCTTCGGTCTTTGTTCGAGGAGCACGGTGAGCTCCAGTCGGTCAATGTGATCTCCGACCGGGAGACCGGTCGCTCGCGGGGCTTCGGCTTCGTGGAGTACGAAGACGCGAGCAGTGCGGAGAAGGCGCAGCGGGCGCTGGACGGGCACGACTTCGGCGGCCGCAGCTTGCGCGTCAACGAGGCGCACGAGCGTGGCGCCGGCGGTGGTGGCGGCGGCGGTGGCGGGGGTCGCCGCCGCGGCTAGGGCTCGGCGGAAGCGGCGGACCGCGGCGGGGGTGAGCGGCGACCGGGTTCAGCCCGCCTCGTCGCCTTCGCACGACAGGCCGTGCCCGAAGTAGTAGCCCTGGCCATACGGGACGCCCAGCTGGCGCAGCACCCGTAGCTCTTCTTGCGTCTCGATGCCCTCCGCGATCACCGCGGCTCCGATGCGCCGGGCGACCGCATTCAGGGCGCGCAGTACTTCCTGTCGCGGCGGGTCCGTGTCGATGCCGCGCACCAGGCGCATGTCCGCCTTCAGGAAGTCGGGCGTGATCTCCATGATCGCCTCGAGGCTCGCGTAGCCCGCGCCCGCGTCGTCGATGGCGATTTGGAGGCCGAGCTCGCGCCAGGAATCCCGCATCTCCCGGAAGATCGCGAAGTTCTCGATCGACTCCTGCTCCGAGATCTCGAGCACGACGTCGCCGGGGCGGAGCTGGTAGTTCTCCAATGTCTTCACGAGACCCTCGTCGCGCAGACTCGGGTCCCCGATCGACGTGGGCAGACAGTTGAGGAACAGCTTCTTGCCCGGCGGCAGGCAGTGAACGCGCTCGAGAGCGGCGCGGCGGCACAGGCAGTCGAGCTCGTAGGTCAGCCCGCACTCACCCGCCTGCTGGAACAGCTGCGCGGGGGTGCGCAGCTCCGAATCGGCGCGACCGCGCGCCAGCGCCTCGTAGCCGATCACCTCGGAGCCCCGCAGGCTGACGATGGGCTCGAACCGGGTGCCGAGCTCTCCCCGGAGGATCAATTCGAGAAGCTCGCGGTTGCGGGTGCGTGCTCGGAGGTCGGCCTCCAGTTGCGCGTCACGGCGTGCGATCTCCATCCCTTCGCGGATCTGCCGTTCGGGCTTCACGTTCGGGTTGTGGAGGAGCACGGTGAGTCCCACCGGCAGGGATAGCGGGTCGCGGTGGTAGGGGTAGACCGCCTCCTTGCCGCGACGGCTCAGCTGCTCGGAGAGCTGGACCGTGAGCTGGGGCAGCTGTTCGTCGTAGAATGCTCGATCCGATCGAGGACGGAAGAGGAAGGCGAGCAGCGCATCGGCTCCGCGGTCCTCTGTGACGAGGACCTGGCCGCCCGTGGTGAATTCCTTCGCCAGCTCGCTGACCAGCGACAGGAGCTTGCTCACGGTCTGGTGATGCGCAGCCGCGCCGTAGCGGCGCTCGACGTTCGCCAGGTTCGCGATGTCGATGAGGAGCAGCGCGCACGCGCCGGACTGCTCCAGGTCACCTGCGATGCGATTCAGCTTCTGGCCGGGATTGAGCGACAGCATCCCCGTTTCCGCGCGAATCCGCCGCTTCGAGCGGGATCGACGCCCCGCGTGGATCGGCGAAAACCGAGCGCGGCCTTAGGCGCGGCGCGTCGGGAGGCGCGGCGCAGCGCTGCTGCGGTGCGCGCGATAGAACGAAAAGCTATTTGTTTTCGATTGGTTACAGGGTCATTCGGACGTTGGGTTGCGCCCTCTCGCTGCGGGGTGGCGGCGGAGCGGGCGAGAGCCGCGTGGAGCCGCCGTCGGCATCGGGTTCAGCGCGTTCGGATCAACGACCGGTGGATCCAGCCGACGGTGCCCGAGGGCGTGCGCACGAACGCCCAGTTCCCTCGCTTGCGCTGCGGCAACACGGGTGTGGCCTCGGTGAGGAGAGCGAGTACGTCAGCGGTGGTAGAGGGGCCCGCGCGCAGCTTGGCCCGGTCCGCGTTCACGAACCGGGCTCCGGGCGAACCCGCGAGGCGCTCCCCATCCTCGAGCACGGTCTCCACCATGCGCTTCGCGCGCGACGCGAAGAAGACGGCTGAGCCGACGTTGCCGATCTGGAGCTGGCGCTCGGCCTCCTCGAGCTTGCCCCGCGCGTCGTCGATGCCCTTCTCGAGCCAGGGGGCGCGCTGGCCGGCGCGCTCGACGGAGATGCGCGCCTCGGCGAGCGCCGACGCCGCATCGGCGCGGCTGGGCTCGCTGCCCCGGCCCGACTCGATCGCGACCATGGCCTCCTCGGCCGCTCGCAGGTCGGCTCGAAGCCGGTCCACCTCGCGCGTCGGAGCCTCGTCGCGATCGAACCACGCGCTGCGGTCGGCCTCGCCGTCCCGGAGGTCGGCGTCGGATGCATCCTTCGTGGTCCCGAAGATCGGTCCGAAGCCGTTCACGCACGCGCTCAGAGACAGGCAGGTGACGGCCGCTGCGGCGGCCGCGCACGCCGCGGCGCCCCATCGAAGCCGTGCGACGAGTCGAAAACGGGCGTGATTCACGACGCTGCTCCCGGCGAGGTTGGGGGAGCCCGCAGTGCGGGGGGGCGGAGGGCTTATCGACCGCTCCGGGGACGTCTTGAGGCGTCGCGCTGGAACAACCGGGGGTTCCCTAGGTCCGGTCCCGGTGTGCAGCGGCCGGCGCGGCGCGCCCGCGCCGCGAAACCGCGAGCCAGGCCAGGGCTCCAAAAGCCGCGACACCGGCATAGCTCGAGATCAGGTCGTCGAGCGCGAAGCGCCGGTGCGCGAGCCAGATCTGGGACAGCTCCTCCAGCGTGACGAGGACGAGCACCAGCGGGATTCCCGCCGGGATCCCGAAGGACCCGATGCGCGCGCGACGGTCGGGGATGGAGAGCGTCACGAGCGCGACGAACAGGCCCATCACCACGAAGTGGGCCGTCTTGTCGCGGCCCGGTATCTGGTTCACGAAGCCGGTCAGGGCGGGGGCGTAGAAAGCGAGCGCGATGTTCGCCGCCACGAAGATCGCAATCCAGGTCAGCAGCGCCCTCATGGGTGTCGCGGGTTGATGTCGACCGGTGACGCGGGCCGCGAAGCCGCGAAACGCAGACGCACGTAGTCGGCGGTCCACCGGCCCTGCGCGTCGCTCAGATGGGGGCGCAGCGCCTCCCGAACCTCTTCGAGGAAGCCGGGGCGCTCCGCCGGCGGCAGCGCCCCGCTGAAGCTTCCGGCAAAGGTTTCGAGCCAGCCGGCAATGTCGCCGGGCAGCGGCGTCGGGCGCGGGATCAGCGCGACCGAACGGACGGCGAAGCCGTGGGCCTCGAGCACCGCGCGGTACTGCTCTGCCGTGGGGAAGTACCAGGGATCGACGGCTCGCGCATCGACGCCGCGCCGCTCCAGCCCCTCGGCCAGGGCCGCCACGATCCGCGCCACGCATCCGTGGCCTCCGAACTCGCCGACGAAGCGGCCCCCCGGCCGCAGCGCGCGGTGGACGCCGCGCAGAACGTCGTCGGGGCGTCTCATCCAGTGCAGCGCGGCGTTGCTGAATACCGCGTCGAACTCACCGTCGAATTCGAGGTGCTGCCCGTCCGCGACGCGCGCGTCGAGACCCCGCTCGCGCGCCGCCGCGACCTGCGCCGCGCTCCCGTCCACGCCCACGACCCGGCATCCCATCGCTACGAGCTTCTCCGTCAAGGCGCCGTCGCCGCAACCGAGGTCGAGGATCCGCTCGCCCGACTTCGGCGCGAGCAGCTCGACCACCGGCGCCCCGAGATCGGAGACGAAGCGCGCGTGACACGCGTAGCCCGCGGGATTCCAGGTCTGCCCCCGAGACTCGTTTCGCGATTCCGCCGGCACGCGCTCAGGGCGTTCCATACTGCTTGGCGTAGTCCGTGGAGAGCCAGCGCTCCGGCCGCACCCGGACCACGACGGACGCATCCGGTTCGGATCCGCCGCTCGTCGCCTCGATGTAGCGGTCTCCGAGCTCGGCCCCGAGATAGCGATGGGCGAGGGGCCGGTGGTGACGCTCGAGATCAGCCGTCTCGATGGAGACCACAGGACCCTCTACGCTCACGTACTTGTAGGGAGGCGTCTCGGTCTGCACGCAGAGGCTCAGCCGCGTCGCCTTCGACAGCAGCCGGCCCTTGCGCGAGTCCTTCTCGGTCACGAACCAGACGTCCTCGCCCGGCTGGTATCCGTACCAGATGGGAACCGCGAGGGGTCCTCGCTCCGGTTCGGGGATGCTGATCACTCCGACGTGAACGCCCGCGAAGAACGCCTCTCTTTCGGATCTGCTCATCACGAGCGACATGGTCCGGCCTTCCCTCCGCGCCACGGTCCGCTGATGCGCAGACAGTACCGCTCCTCTTCGCGGGGAGCACGAGGCGTCCGATGGACGAATGGCCTATGGGACGAGCGCGAGGGCGCGGGGTCCGAGCACGAGGATCCCGATGACGGCGGCGCCCGCGGCGCTGATCAGGACGCCGCCGGCGGCGACGTCCTTGGCACGTCCCACGAGGGGGTGGACGTCCGGCACCGTCGCGTCGCACAACAACTCCAGAGCCGTGTTGAGGGCCTCGGCCGTCCAGACCGCGACGATGGCCACGGCGATGAAGCACCACTCCAGGTTCGCGATCTTCAGGAGGTATGCGACTCCGCAGACCCCGATCGTGGCCGCGGCGTGGATCCGGGCATTGTGCTGGGTCGCCATCAGGGTGCCGAGGCCGCGCAGGGCATGTTGGAAGCTGCGCACCCGGGACCCCAGGCTGAAGGTGGCGTCGTTGCTCATCGGGTGCGCTCCCTCTCGAGGCGTCCGCACCCGGCTCGCGACGCGTCTCACGACCGCAAGCTCAGGCGCGCGGCGCGCCATGGGCGCTCGTGTACCACGAGCCGCTCGTGAGTGTCGAGGGCGCTGCCGGCGCGGGTCGCGCTAGTCTTTCCGCAAACGGGGCGGCGGATGGCTCGCCGCTTCCCGAGGCGCGCGGGGGGGGGAGATCGTGGTTCGGTTGTCAATCGATTTCGAGCACGCCTCTCGGGCCTGGTGGGAGAACGGGGGGCAGGAGCTCTGGGATGGGATCACCGAGGGCTTCGACGAGAACAAGGTCGTTCTCGACGATGACGTGGCGGCCTCCTGGCTCGAGGCAGCCCACGCGGTTCCCGGCTGGAACGACGGTCCCGAGTACGCGCCTCACCCGATCGTGGTGAGGCCCTTCGACGAGGACGAGGATTTCGAATAGGGGCACCCGGCCTCGCGGCGGCAGCGCCGATGGGGTCCCGGCCGTGCTGGATCCGGAGGCGGATCGGGCACTGGAGGCTTCATGAGCGCGGCTCCCGCGAGCAGCGGTCTGCACGTCCCGTGGGCGGCGCTCGTCCTCGCCTGGCTGCTGGCCGGATGCGGCGACGCGCCGGACCCGATGCGCTACCGGCTGGCGCACAGCGGCGACCATTGGGACGTCGCATCCGGGGTCCCCATCGTCGACGATCTGCGCGAGCTGTATCCGGAGCTCTTCGAGGTGATCCTCGACCCCGGCAGCACGCACGACCCGGATCTGCGTGCGGTTCGAGACGACCTCGAGGGTGAGCCGGTGGACCGCCGCAACTACGACGCGCTCCACGCCGTTGCGGTCGCGTACTTCGAGCTCAACTACCGCGCCAACGCAGAGCCGGGGGGCGCGACCTATCTCGCCGACAGCTTCCGGGCCGCGAAGCTGGTGGCCGTGCCCTGGCGCGCCTACGGTCGGGTCGAGGACGGCGGCCTGCGCGACGCCATCCTCGACTTCTTCGAGGACGCGGGCTCCGGTGAGAAGCTCGGCACCGCGGCGACGGCGCCCCGACTCGGACCGATCGTCGCCTCCCTGGAGGCGAAGGAGACCGGCGACCCGCTGCGGCGCGCGCGGATCCGGCAGCTCTCCCAGCGACTGACCGGTCCGCCCCCGGAAGCGGATCCGTGACGCGTCCGCCGGCTACCGCCCCTCGGCCGGCGGCAGGGGCGGCGGGAACAGGCCCGCCAGCTGGGGAACCTCGCCGGCGGCCGTCCAGCCCGGCATCCCGCTCGTCCACACGAGCGTGTCGGGGCGCAGCCGACCCGCGGTGACCGCCTGCGCGAGCTGCGCCGGCGAGAAGGGGCCGACGCTCTGCCCGTTCTCGGCGACGTGCCAGCTCGCGGGCGGCGGCGGCGGCGGCGCCTGGGGGCCGGAGGGTCTCAAGCCTCCGCCGGCCATCATCGGTCCGGCCATGGCCATGCCCATGCCGAGACCCACGCCGGCGCCGGCGAGGCCGCCCGCCGGGTTGGCGGCCGCTACCGGCATGGACTGGGCGAGCTGGTAGCTCTGGTACGCCGCCAGGTCGCCGATCATGCCCATGCTGGCACGGGTGTCGAGCGCTTGTTCCACCTCGGCGGGTACCGAGATGTTCACGATGTAGAGCTGTGGCACCTCGAGCCCGTACTCGTCGTCGACGCGCTCGACCACGGCACGGCGCAGCTCGTCGGACAGCCGCTGGTAGTTCGACGCGAGGTCGAGAACGGCGATGTCGGATTTGGCGATCACGTCCGCGAAGGTGGTGTTGACGATCGAGCGCAGCAGCTCGGTGATTTCGTCGGCCTCGAACTGGGAATCGGTGCCGACGAGCTCCTTCAGCAGGATCTTCGGGTCGACGGCCTTCAGCGTGTAGGTGCCGAAGGCGCGGACGCGGATCGGACCGAAGTCGGGGTCGCGCATCATGACGGGGTTCGGCGTGCCCCACTTCAGATCGGTGATCTGGCGGGTGGCGACGAAGTAGACCTCGGCCTTGAACGGGCTGTCGAACCCGTACTTCCACCCGGCCAGGGTGCTCAGGACGGGCAGGTTCCGGGTCTCGATACGGTACTGACCGGGCTCGAAGACGTCCGCCACCCGGCCCTGGTGCACGAAGATGGCCGTCTGGCCCGGGCGTACGATCAGCTGTGCGCCGTGCTTGATCTGGTTGTTGAAGCGAGGAAAGCGCCAGACGATCGTATGGCGGCTGTCGTCGATCCACTCGACGATATCGATGAGCTCCGCGCGCATCTTCTCGATGAGACCCATGGTTTGCTCCTTCCGGGATCCGACGCCGGACCCGCTACGAGAGTATCTTCAACAGCCCCGACAAGACGTCCACGATCGATCCCCCGATGGAGTTCTCGATGACGTCGCGGCGCTCGAATCCGTGCCGGGCGACCATCTGCGCGAAGCGGGCCTCGGCGCGCGGATCGAGCCGCGGCCGCGCTGCTTCGCGCAGGATGGGGGAGGTGGACCCTCCGCTGAGGATGAAGCCCGCGATCTGCTCGATCTCGTCGGCGTCCAGCCACGTTCCGTGCTCGGCGCAGCGGTCGATGATCACACCCGAGGACTTCCGAAAGTTGCGGCGCTGCATGAAGGCGTCGCACACGGGGCACTTGCGATATTGCACCCGCTGCGCCGCCGGGTTGGAGCCGGTCACGCGGGGCTCGAGAGCGGTGAGGCGCGCGGGGTCTGCACTCTCGCGCGCCTCGATCGCGCGGCTCACCATCGCATCGAAGCTCTCATCGGGGGCCCAGAGGCCGTTGCACTCCCGGCATTCGTTCACTCCGAGTCCGCCGACCTGGCGCAGCGGCATCAGAACCGAACACACCGGGCACGGCAGCTCGGCACCCTCCACCTGGACCGGCTCGGGCCGGAACGCCACGCCGCATGCCGTGCAGAAGCGCGACTCGTCGGCGTTGCGCGCGTAGCACTCGGGGCAGATCAGGCTGAGGTGGCCGGTGTCCCGGATGATCACCGAAGTGCAGTACTCGCAGGACTCCGCGTCGGCCGCGACGAGCGCGCCGCAGGCGCCACAGCGTTGGATCGGCGCGTCCATCGCCTCCGGCGGGCGGTTCTCGACCGTCTCGCCGCAGCGACACGGGAAGGTTTTCGCGACGATTCCCGAGACGTCGTATTGGGTGCGGCAGTTCGCGCAGGCGACGAGGCGCACGTCGCGAACCCTCCCTCGCGCAGAGGGCGCGTTGGGGGCTTCATCGGGAGGTCCGGACGCCGACTTGATGCGAGCCGCGGGGGGGGTGGGAGGCTGGCGGGGAGCGCGGGCCCCTCAGTCCACGAGCGCGGCGATCGTGTGCGCCCGGGTGACCGCTTCGTAGGCCGCCCGCACCCGGCGCCGCGTCGCGGCGATGCGTTCGAGGAGCGCCGTTGGAGACAGTCCCGCTTCGACCAGCTCGGCCACGACGGCGAGTCCCTCGCCCTCGGCTTCGAGCTTCTCGACCGATCGCCCGGCGACCCAGCGCGCGCGCGCCTCGATGACGCGGAGAAAACGATAGTCCCGGAGCAGCGCCTCCACACGCGGTCCGCGCACAGCGGCCCGCAGCATTGCGGCGACGCTGGGAAGGGCGGGAGGCGAGGCGCTGCGCCCCTCGAGCAGGGCGCCGCCCGCGAGGAAGTCCACGTCCATCAGACCGCCCGCTCCGGTCTTGAACGAGACCTCCTTCGGGGAGATTCCTGCCCGCTCGGCCACGACGCGCCGGCGCAGATCCATGAGATCGTTCCAGAGATCGCCACCGTGCCGCATCGCCCCCGCCCGGGCGCGATCGAGAACTTCCTGGGCCTCGCCCGTGGCTCCCGCGATGGCGCGTGCACGCAGCAGCGCGAGGTGCTCCCACGTCTGCGCCGTCTTGCCCTGGTAGCGTTCGAACGCATCGAAGCCGGTCACCAGTGCGCCCTGCTGGCCCGACGGGCGCAGCCGGGTGTCGACCGCGTAGGCGACTCCGGCGCCGGTCATGGTGCCGAGGTAGGCGATCAGGCGCTGGGCGAGCCTCGATGCCGAGGTGATCACCTCGGTCCCGCCCCGGTACAGAAAGATCAGGTCGAGATCCGAGTGGTGCGTGAACTCCCGGCCGGCGAGCTTTCCCATGCCGATCACCGCGAACGCCAGGTCCGACCCGGCGTCGTGGAGCGAGCTCCGCGCGAGGTCGAGCGCGCGCTGCGTGATGGTCTCGGCCAGGATCGAGAGGAACTCGGAAATCTCCTCGAATGGCGCCAGGCCGCCGAGATCGAGGCAGGCGGCGAGACACGTCTCCTCGCGTCGCAGGATGCGGAGCGCGTCGAGGGAGTTCTCGAGGTCGGAGTCCGCGGGGATCGTCTCCGACCGGAGCTCGCGCGCGCGGGCGGCGAGGCAGCCCGGCTCGGCGCCAGCGATCCGTTCGAAGAGGGCCGGGCGGTGGCTGATGAAGGCCGCGACCTCCGGCTGGGTGGCGACGACGCGCGCCAGGCCCACGAGGACCGCGCCCTCGAGGCGTCCGGCGGCGGCATCGTCGGCGCGGTGCTCGGTGAAAACTGCGCCGGTCGCGGCCAGCCGCTCTCCCAGCACCGTGCCCGCGACCGCCTCCGCCAGGCGGCTCGTCAGCGACGCCATCACTCGCTCTCCCGGAACACGAGCGCCTCGAAGTGCTGTCGGACCTCGTTCCGAACGGCGGTCCAGTCTTCGAGCAGCCGGTCCCGAGCTGCGTCCGCCGTGGCGTGGGCGTAGCCCATGCGGCGGGCGAGGGCGAGCTGTCCGGAGCGGTCCCGCGGAAACAGCGAGAGCTGCTGCTCCTCCGGGAGCTGCACGGCGTGCTCCGCGCGTCGCAACCAGGTGTAGGATTCGCGAAGGGCCGACGTCACGGGCTCGGGCAGGAGTCGCAGCCGACCGAGCGCGGACAGTGCGGCGAGCACGTGGCCCGTCCGCAGCTCGGGATGCCGGGCCCCGTAGAAGAGCTGGAACGACTGCGTCAGGAACTCCACGTCGCGAATTCCGCCGGGGCCCTCCTTGAGGTTCGCTTCGAGATCGCGGCCGGCCCGCCGGCGCTCGTCCTCGATGCGCGTCTTCATCGCGTGGACATCCCGCATGACGTTGGGATCGATGAGCCGGCGGTAGACGAAGGGCTCTATGGCGTCGGCGAAGGCATCGGCGACGGCGGTGTCGCCCGCGAGGGGCCGCAGCCGGATCAGCATCTGGCGCTCCCACTCCGCGCCGAAGGTTGCGTAGTACTCGAGTGCCGCCTCGACGGAATTGGCGAGGACTCCGGTCGGCCCCTCCGGGCGCAGGTCGAGATCGACGCGGTATCCGAAGCCGTCCTCGGTGAGCGCGTCGAGGCCGCTCTTGAAGTGCGTGACGACGCGCCCGACGGCGCGATTGCGCTCGAGGTCTTCCATCTCGGACTCCGCGCCGTAGATGAACAGCACGTCGACGTCCGAGGAGAAGTTCAGCTCCCGGCCACCGAGCTTGCCCAGGGCCAGGAGCGCGGGCGCGCTCTCCCCCGTCTCCTGGATGGCGCAGTCCAGTGCCGCCGCGAGGCAGCGGTCGGCCAGCTCCGACAGCTCGCGCAGGCTCTCCTCGAAAGCGCGGGGCACCAGGTCGCGCGCCGCGATGCGCAGCAGCCCGCGGTACTTGGCGCGGCGAATCGCCGTCCAGTCGCGCTCGATGGGGCTGGGGTCGGGAGGGTCCGGAACCGGTCCCGACAGCTCGGCGATCCAATCGGGCTGCCGCCGCAGCAGCCGCGCCAGGAAGTTGCTCGAACCCAGCACCAGCGGCAGCGTGGGGGTTCGCTCGGGGTCGAGGGGAGCGCCGCCCGCCGCGCGCAGGCGTTGCGCGAGATCGGCCAGGCACTGCGCGCCGAAGCCCGGGCGCGCGGAGCGCAAGAGCGCGGGCGCCCAGAGCCGGCATGTGGAGCGGAGGTCGGGGTCGCGCGCCGCCTGGAGAAAGGCGTCGGCGGCGCGCTCGGCGTCGGGCTCGCCCACCGTACGCAGGACGTCGCGGTCGGGCTGGCCCCGTTCCAGATCGGCCACGAAGGCGGCGGCGATCGCATCCATCGGGTGGGTAGGGTAGGGGCTCCGCGAGCGGCCGGCTCCAAGGGATTCGCCCTCAGGAACGGTCGATCAGCTCTCGCAGCGCCTCCAGCCGCGCTTTCTCATCCTCGGGATTGGCGGCCTCCAGAAAGAATTCCGTCTCCGAGAGCCAGAAGGTCCGCGTCTCGAAGATCCCGTCCATCGTCACCCGGGTCTGGTCGTCGGCCGAAGACGGCGC
>JAOTUO010000315.1 GCA_029863845.1 Myxococcales bacterium | reverse complement strand
GCCTACGCATGGGCGAGGTCTGACGTCCAGCGAATCGGGGACTGGGAATACCAGCTCGTGCGGCTCGATAGTGATTCGGATGCAGAGATCGTCGCCCGCTTCAATGAGCTGGGCGCGGAGCGGTGGGAGGTCTTCTGGATGGAGCCCCAAGGTCCGCAGCTCCGTGTCTTCCTGAAAAGGCCGTCGCGCAGCTACCTGCGATTGCTGCCGTTGTCCGATCTCAGCCGGCTCGTTCCGATCGGCGGTGCACCGTCCCCCGAGTAGGACCGCGCCGTCGCGAACGGCGCCGCAGTCGACCGCCCGATTCATCGGGCGGCGACCGGGAGCAAGCGATGTCCGACAAACAATTCATTCAACCGAGCGATACCTTCGACAGCAAGCGATTCGGATTCACGCAGGTCGTCACCTCGCCGCCGGGCAAGCTGGTGTTCGTATCCGGGCAGGTGGCATTGGATCGCGATCTCAAACTGGTCGGTGGCGGAGATGTCGCCGCTCAGGCCGAGCAAGCCCTCAGGAACCTCGGCAGTTCCCTTCGCGCCGCCGGCGCATCGCCATCGGACGTCACGATGCTCCGCACCTACATTGTCGACTACCGGCCCGAATTCGGGGCGCAACTGGCGCCCCACTTCGGGCGTTTCTTCGCGGGTCGACCGCCGGCCAGTACGCAGGTTGGGGTGCAGGCGCTCGCAGCACCCGGCCTCCTGATCGAGATCGAAGCCATCGCGGTGATCGCCGCCTGACGAGACGTCCAGGCCGTGGCTTCGTGCCCGCGGGTAAAGACCCGCCGGCGATGCGCCGAAGATCCTCGTATGGAGTGCTTCTATCACGAGGGCGTGACGGCAGTGGGGTCTTGCAGGGCCTGTCTCAAGGGCCTGTGTCGGAGTTGTGCCTCCGAGCTTCCCGGCGGGCTTGCGTGCAGCGACCGCTGCGAGCCCATGGTGCGGGCCGTCGTCGGCGTGCTCCAGCAGAGCGCGCGTTACCAGAGCGTCTCCACAGGACTTCTGCGTTCCGCCCGGGGGCTCTGGGTGGGGCTCACGGCGGTCGCGTTCTGTGTTGGACTCTTCGTCGTGATCTGGGGCCTCAGTCTGCCCAGCTTCCGCGAGATTGCGCTACTCGGCATTCCCTTCCTCGCGCTGGGCTTCATCTCGGCGCGGCTCGCGCGCAACGTCGGGCGCTCCGCTCCGCAGTCCCCGTCGAACGAGGCATCTGCCGCCTGACGAGGCATTCCGGCCGATCGGAGCGGGTCCGAGAGGCGGTGCTAGATCCAGCGGCGCACCGACGCTTTGTACGCGAGGTAGGTATCGCCGAACTTGCTCTCGAGGTAGGCCTCCTCGTGACGGATGGCGGTCGCGTACACCAGGGCGAGGACCGGCGGAACCAGGACGAGGATCCATCCGTTTGCCAGTCCCATGCCGATGCCGATCTGGAGCAGGGCCATGCCCACGTACATGGGGTTGCGGGTAACCCGGTAGACGCCGATAGCGATGATCTCCGGCGTGCCCTTCCAGGGCCGCGGGTCCTGACCGGTGCGGCGGAACAGACCCATGGCTTTGGCCATCATCGCGACACCGAGACCGCCGACCGCAACGGCGGCGCCAATTCGAGCGCTCATCGGGAGCTCGAGATGCAGGGGCAGAGCGAATGCGTGCAACAAGCCGCCGGCGATCACAGCTGTCAAGTAGATCAAGGGCGGCGGCAAGTGCACGGCCGCGCCGGCCTTCTCGCTGCCATTCATGCCGCGATTATGCCGGATCTTCGGCCGAGCGCCCGGTCCGTGGGAGGGTGCTAGGATGTGTGAATTCGTCTACATATCCCCGCTCGAGGGCGCAAGACTCGGAGGACCGGAGGACCATGGACATCCGCAACGACCATTTCTCGACCGAAGAGGAGGCCGTAGCCGAGATCAAGGCGGCCGGCTACTGGCCGGTGACGGTCGAGTTCGAGCCGGAGAAGAACGCGAACCACTGGCACGATTTCGACTCGATGCTCTTCGTGCTCGAGGGGGAGGTGTCGCTGACCGAAGCCGAAACCGGCGAGAACTGCATCTGCGGACCAGGGACCCGGGTCATTGCGAAGTCCGGTGTGCTGCACCGGGAAGAACATCGCGGCTACAAGGCCGTGGTCGGCTTGTCCGTCGACCCTGCGACCCTCACCCAGCCGATCAACAAGCCGCCGAAGGACGCCTGATCCGGCTGTGGCACCGTAACCCCGTGTCTCTACAGAACGAAAATCGCCCGGCCGTCGGAGCGTCTCTCCGTGTTTCCCGATGGCTGCTGCTCGCGACCGGCTTCCTCTTCGTCGGTCTGGCTGCCCTGGGGGCGGTCCTCCCGGTGCTGCCGACGACACCCTTCCTTCTGGTAGCCGCCGCGTGTTTCGCGCGCTCCTCCCCGCGCTTCTACGAGTGGCTTCTCTCGAATCCGACCTTTGGTCCACTCATCCGGGAATGGCGCGAGCGACGACGCATTCCCCGGCGGGCGAAGCTGGCCGCGATTGTCCTCATCGCAATGGTCGGTGGGACGTCGGTCGCCTTCTTCGTTCCCCATCCGTGGCTGAAGCTCGGGATTGCGGCATTTCTGACGGGCCTCGTGGTGTGGTTGGTTCGTCTCCCGACGAGCGAGGGATCCCCGGCCTGACGAGGAGCCGCGGCAGAGCGCCGGGTTCGTCCGACCTCCGCGCGTCCGTGCCCGTCCCCTCTACCGAGGCGGCTGCTCGACGTAGGTCTGGTTCAGCGCCACCGGGCTCCGAACCTTGCGCAAACGTATGTTCAGCATTTCGACGCCCAGCGAGAAAGCCATCGCGAAGTAGATATAGCCCTTCTCGACGTGCTTCCCGAAGCCTTCCACCACGAGCATCGCGCCAATCAGGATCAGAAAGGCGAGAGCGAGCATCTTGAGGGTGGGATGACGTTCGACGAAGCGGCTGATCACGCCCGCGAAGGCCATCATCACCAATACGGCGACCACGACCGCCGCGATCATGATCTGGATCGCCCGGGCCATTCCCACGGCGGTGATCACGGAGTCCAACGAGAACACGACGTCGAGCAGCGCGATCTGCGTCAGCACCGCCGGAAAGCTGGCGTAGCGGCGGGCCCGGCGCGCCGTGGTCGCCTCGCTGACGGCCCCCTCGAGTTTGTCGTGGATTTCCCAGGTGGCCTTCGCGAGCAGAAAGAGGCCCCCGACCAGCAGGATCAGGTCTCGGCCGCTGAAGGGGTGCTCCATCACCTGGAAGAGCGGCCGGGTCAATCCCATGACCCAGGTGATGCTCAGCAGGAGAACGATGCGCATTCCCATCGCAAGTCCCAGGCCCAGCTGGCGCCCCCGGGCCCGCTGCTCCGGCGGCAGCTTCCCGCAGAGGATCGAGATGAACACGATGTTGTCGATCCCGAGGACGATCTCGAGGCTCGTGAGCGTGAGCAGTGCTACGACGTTTTCGGCTGTGAAGAGCTCGGCCACCTGGTCCCCCCTGCCGGACGGTTCCCGGATTCCAGCGCCGTCTGGAGATCGGGTCCGGCCCCCGTACTCTCGGCGCGTCGCCTCGGATTGAGGAGCTGCTTCCGCTGCATCACGATAAGCGCTGGAAGCGTCAAGCGGTTCATCAGCAGCTCGAGCGGGCGTGGCTGAACGATGCCGCTGCGCCCTCCATCGCACAGATCTTCTCACCGAGGGACGCGGTTGGTCAACATTCGGATGAGGTGCACCGCGTTCCAATCGATTCGTGGTACCGTCTGCCGTTCACCTCGGGCGTCTCGGCAAGCGGCGACGGCTGGTGCCGCGAAGCCGAGCGCCCGATCCGTCGAGCCGCGCGCTCGGCCGAAGGAGCGCAACATGTCAGAAGCTTCCGTTCCGCTGCGTCTCCCCGATTGGATTCGGGACCACATCCGCCGCTACCTCGACAGCGACGGCGCCGACGGGCACATGTGGGATTCCTCGGTCGTCGGCGGCCCCGGACTCGTCCCGACGCTTCTCTTGACGACGACGGGGCGGAAATCCGGGACGCCCCAGACCCTGCCCCTCATCTACGGAAAGGCCGGCGACGGCTATGCGATCGTCGCCTCGAAGGGCGGGGCTCCGTCGCATCCCGCGTGGTACCTGAACCTCAGCGCGCTTCCGGAGGTGGAGGTCCAGGTCGAAGCGAGGCGATTCCGGGCGAAGGCGCGCACGGCCACCGGAAGCGAGCGATCGGCGCTCTGGGACCAGATGGTTGGAATCTACCCGCCCTACACGGACTATCAGAAGCGGACGGAACGTGAGATCCCCGTGGTCGTTCTGGAGCCGCTGAGCGATTGAGCTTTTCTCCGCGGCGATCGAGGCCGCCTGGCTCGAGACGTGTCGAGCGGCGCGACGGGGCGCGGAAATCCGAGCTGCGTGAAGCTCTACGCGCAGCGCGGCGTCTCACCCGGTTCTTCGCGCTCGTCCTCGGCTCGACCGCAGCGATCCATTCCTCGATCGCTTTCTTCGGATTTGGCTTCTCCCTCACCGCCGGCTCGCCCGCGCTCTACCTCTACCTCCTCGGGCTCGCTACGCCGTCGGTGACCGCGCTGGCGCTCTCGGGCGGCACGGACGCGGCGGGCCGGCGCCGCTTCTTGCGGACGGCTCTGCGTCCACGGGGCTCCGTCGGAGTCTACCTGTGCGCGGTCCTGGTCCAGGCGGCGTTCCTCGCCGTTGCGTGGTGCATCTCGTAACTCCGGGCAGAA
>JAOTUO010000314.1 GCA_029863845.1 Myxococcales bacterium | reverse complement strand
ACGGCTCAGTACCGGGGAGGCCGGCCCCGACGTGCGCGGGGCACAGGCGGCGGCCCGCGGGGGCGTCGACCGGGTGCTCGAGCGGCTCCAGAAGGCCTCGGCCAAGAACGCCCTCGTCTCGCCCCGGCTGGGCGCGGCGCTCGGCTACGCGCGCGCCAAGATGGATGCGGCGTTGGAGCAGCTCCAGCAGGGCATGCCCAACCCGCAGCTGGCCGGGACGGAAGCGGGTGACGCCCTCGACGGTCTGAACGCGCTCGCCATGCAGCTGTTGCGCGCGCAGAGTGATGTCGCCGGTGCGGAATCGGGCTCGGGTCTCGCCGAAGCGATGCAGCGCATGGCCGAGCTGGCGCAGCGGCAGGGCGCCATGGCCGGGCAGGCCGGCGGGATGCTGCCGCTCATGCAGGCGGGCGGGCAGACGCTGCTGCAGGAGCTGCGCGAGCTGGCGCGGCAGCAGCGGGCGCTCGCCGCCGAGCTGGAACGCCTGCAGGCACAGGGCGACGTGTCCGGCGCCGACGCGTTGGCGGCCGAAGCCGAGGAGCTGGCGCGCCGCCTCGAGCGGGGCGTGCTCGATCGCGAGACGGTGGAGCGGCAGGAACGGCTCTACCGGCGATTGCTCGACGAAGGACGCACGCTCCGTGGCGAGGAAGAAGACGAGCGCAAGGAGCGGACGAGCCGCACCGCCGAGCCCGGCGAGCGGTTCGTGCCGGGCGACCGGGGTCCCGCGGCAGCCGGGCCGCGCTTCCCGTATCCGAGCTGGCGGGACCTGCAGCACCTCCCTCCGGCGGAACGCCGGCTCATCCTCGAGTACTTCCGACGGTTGAATGAAGGCCGCGCGAAGTAGACGCGGGGGGGTGGTGCTCGCGGTGCTGGCCCTGGTGCTCGGTGCGGGGTCCGCCGTCGCACAGGGCTCGCGCGAGTTGGGCGCGGCGCTCGAACTGGAGCGCGTGGGGCGCACGCAGGAGGCCGCCGACGCGTTCGTCCGCGTGCTCGCCACCGACCCCACCAACCTGCAGGCCATCTTCGGGCTGGAACGCACGCTGTCGGCGCTGGGGCAACTCGAACGGCTCGTCCCGTACGTCGACTCGCTACTCGATCGCCGTCCCGGCGAGTCGGCGGTGCGCGCGCTGCAGCTGCGGACGCTCGGGATGCTCGGCCGGGACGACGCGCTGCGCGCGGCGGCCGAGGCGTGGATAGCCGCGGCGCCCGATTCGCCGGAGCCGTACCGCGAGTGGGCCTACGCACAGGCGCAGCGGGGCGATCTGGCGGGCGCGCGGCGGGCGCTCGAGCGGGGGCTGGTGCGGGTGGACGATCAGGCGCTGCTCGCGGATCTGGCGCAGGTGGCCGTGGTGGCGGGCGACTGGGCGGAGGCGGCGCGCCGGTGGCATGCCGCGGTGCTGCGGGCGCCGACACTCGCCGCGGCCGCGGGCTTGAGCCTCACACAGGCGCCGCCCGCCGAGCGCGATCGCGTGACCCGGCTGCTGACCGCGGATATCGGCGACGCGGTCGCCCGGCGGCTCGCGGCCGACGCCCTCGTGGGCTGGGGCCGCGCGCTCGACGCGTGGCTGCTACTCGATGCCAGTCTGCCCGACGATCCCCGCGCCGCGGCGGATGCGCTGCGCCGCTTTGCGGAGCGAGCGGCGCTCGTCGCGACGCCGGAGGGCGCCCGCGCCCGGGGGTATGCGTTCGAGCGGCTGGCGGAGCGGGAGCGTGGGGCGGCGGTGCAGCGCTGGCGCATCGAAGCGGCACGGGCGTTCGCCGATGCCGGACTCCGGTCGGGCGCGGAACGGATGCTCGACCAGATCGCGCGGGACACGAGCGCCGCCCCGGCGGCGGCGGGCGATGCGATGGCGATGCTGATCGGCGTGATGGCCGACGCCGACCGGGTGGCGGAAGCGGAGCGGCGGCTGGCGGATTGGGGCGCGCGGCTTCCGGAGGGGGCACGCGACGCGCTGCGCCAGCGGATCGCCTGGGCATGGGCGCGCCGCGGCGACGTGGACCGGGCCGAGCGGCTGGTGGGTGGCGATTCGACGGTGCAGAGCGCGGCCCTGCGGGGCTGGATCGCCCTGCTCCGCGGAGACGTGCGGCAGGCGGCGGAGCAGTTTGGCCTCGCAGGTCCGTACGTCGGGTCCCGGACGGAGGCGACGCTCCGCACGTCGGTGGTTGCCCTGCTGGAACGCCTGGGGCCCGCGTCGGTGCCCGAGTTGGGCGCGGCGTTCGGCGCGCTCGTGCGCGGCGACAGCGCCGCCGCCCTCGAGCGGCTGGAACGGACCGCGCACGGGCTGCGACCCACCGAGGGCCGGGCGGACGTGCTCGAGTTCGCCGGGCGCGTGGCCGCCGCCAGCGGGGACGCGCGGGCGGAGGATTTCTTCGCGCGCGCCGTCGCCAGCGACTCGACCGGTCCCGCAGCCCCCGCGGCCGCCCTCGGCCTGGCCGAACTCGCCCTCCGCGCCGGCCGGCCGGCGCAGGCCATCGTCCGGCTGGAACGCCTCATCCTCGCGTATCCCGAGAGTGCGGTGCTCCCGCAAGCCCGGCGCCTGCTCGACCGGGCGCGTGGGGCGGTCCCGAACTCATGAGACGGCGGGCATTTCTGGATCTCGCCGGCGGGCTGCTCGGCGGGTGGGCGGTGGGGCGGGTGGGCGGCTCGCTGCCCGCGTCCGCGTCCGACCGCCCACCCGCCCGTTCGCTCCCCCGCCCGTCGTTGCTCATTCCGATGGACGACAGCCAGGCCAATCACCTCAAGGCCTACGGCGTGACGTACCGCGCCCTCACGCGCGGCACCACGGGGGAGTGGCTACTCAACTATCGGGGCGGCAGCTTCCTGCTGCCGGGCGACCCGCGGACGGAACGCGACGCCGCGCTCGCCGGCGTGAGCACGGCGTCGGTGAGCGAGACCGACGTCGTCGACATGCGCGGGGTGATCGCGGCGGGCAACATGGACGCCGTCCCGCTCGAGAAGGCGCCGAAGATTGCCGTCTACGTCCCACCCAACACCGCCCCTTGGGACGACGCGGTGACGATGGCGCTGCAGTACGCCGGTATCGAGTACGCCAAGGTGTGGGATGCCGAGGTCGTCGGTGGCCAGCTCACCACGTACGACTGGCTGCATCTGCACCACGAAGACTTCACCGGGCAGTATTCGAAGTTCTTCGTCACGTACAGCGGCGCGGCGTGGTTCGCGGAGATGGTGCAGCGCAATCAGGCCATGGCCCGCGCGCTGGGGTTTCCGCACGTGCCGGCCCTGAAGAAGGTCGTGGCCGCGACCATCCACGACTACGTGGACGGCGGGGGGTTTCTCTTTGCGATGTGCGCGGCCACCGAGACCATCGAGCTCGCGCTCGCCGCGGCGGACGTGGACATCGCCGCGGCGTACGCCGACGGCACGCCGCCCGACCGGGACGCGAGTGCCAAACTGGACTGGAGCCGCGCGTTCGCCTGCCAGGGAGCCACCCTGGAACTGTCGCCGGCCATCGCGAGCTTCTCGGACTTCGACGGCCACCAGGTGAACCACCCGGGACGCCGCCAACCGCTCGGCGTGTACAAGCTGTTTCAGTTCGCCGCCAAGATCGATCCGGTCCCGACCATGCTGGTGCAGTGCCACCGCGACGTGCTGCCCGATTTCTACGGCCTCACGACCTCGTTCCGGCGCGACGGCCTGAAGCCGGGCGTGACCGTCCTGGCGGACGAGCCGGGCGCGCCGTGGGTGAAGTACATTCACGGGGAAGCCGGGCAGGGGACGTGGACGTTCTTCGGCGGCCACGACCCCGAAGATCCGCAGCACCAGATCGGTGATCCGCCCACCGATCTCTCGCTGCACCCGCACTCACCGGGGTACCGGCTGATTCTCAACAACGTCCTGTTCCCGGCGGCGAAGAAGCGCGAGCTCAAGACGTGAGTCGGATCCCCCCCGACGTGCGTGCCGGTCTCGTGGCGGAAATCGCCGCCGCCGGCGGTCGCGAAGTCTCGTTCGTGGCCGACGTGGATGCCGACGGGCGCCTCGTCGACGCCCGGGCGGTGGCGCGCGGGACCGTGGACGCCGTGCTCGCGCTCCCCGGGGTCGCCGAACGCGGCCAGATGCTGCTCCACAACCACCCGAGCGGGTTGCTCGAGCCGTCGCAGGCCGACCTCTCGGTCGCGGCCCGCCTGCACGATGCGGGCATCGGGTTCGGCATCATCGACAACGATGCGGGGGACCTGTACGTGGTGGTCGAGGTGCCGCGGCCGCGCGCCCGCGCCGCGCTCGACGCGGTGGCGGTTGCCGACTTGCTGCGTCCCGGCGGGCCGGTCGCGACCCGACTGGGCGCGTTCGAGGACCGGCCAAGCCAGCGGGACATGGCCGCGTACGTGGCCGACAGCTACAACGACGGTGGCGTGGCCCTGCTCGAGGCGGGCACGGGCGTCGGCAAGTCGTTCGCCTACCTCGTGCCGGCCATCCGCTGGGCGCTGGAGAACAGCGAGCGGACGGTCGTGTCCACCAACACGATCAACCTGCAGGAACAGCTCGTCGGCAAGGACCTGCCGCAGCTCGCCCGCGCGTTCGCGCCGACGGGCGAGACGCCGACGTTTGCGCTGCTCAAGGGCTGGCGCAACTACCTCTGCCTGGCGCGGCTCGACCTCGCGATGGCGGGGCAGCTGTCGCTGCTCGAAGAAGGCGCGCAGACCGAGCTCGACCGGATTGCCGCGTGGGCGGCCCGCACGAGCGACGGC
>JAOTUO010000313.1 GCA_029863845.1 Myxococcales bacterium | reverse complement strand
GACCTGACGCGCGACGTTGACGAGGATCTGCGGACTGACGACGAAGCGGCCACTGATATCGATGTTTCCGGGGTTGATCTCGTCCACGGCGCCGATCGCGATCTGGAATCCCCGTCTCGCCGCGTCAGCGAAGTAGCCGCCCACGGGACCGAAGACGTCGCGCCAGTGCTGGTCGTAACGCATCGAGTTCTCGGGAAAGCGGTTTTGGACCAGTTTGCCGTTCACCACCGAGCCGTCCGCCGTCGTGAGGTGGCGATCGACGGGAAGCCGTGCGAACTCGTCCTGTAGGCCGAACGCCTCGACGAACTGGTTGCGGCGGTGGATCAGCTTCTCCACGTAGAGCTCTCCGACGCCTCCGGGCCAGTGACCCAGGCTCACAGCATCCTCGATCTGCTCGCGGGTGAGCTGGGCGATGAGTCGCGCCATCCACTTCGCGTCGGCCCAGGTGGTCGTGTCCTCCAGCCCGCTGTCCTGGAGATTGAGGTAGTTGAGCTCGGTGCGGCCCCGGATCCGCCTGAGGAAGCGCGAGAAGGCGCCGTCCTCCACCACGTCCCACGGAAAGGCGTTCGGCCTTTCGGGCAGGACCATCCCCATGGAGTGACCCACGTCCTGCTGCGTCAGGTACATCCGCCACGCTCCGTGCTCGTCGCGACGCAGCGACAGCTTGTTGTTCTCCTCGTCCTTCGTGTCGGCGTTTCCGATCCAGACGCCGAACAGGTGCAGGCTCCGCGCCTCCCGCATCACGGCGGCCATGCCGTGGCTGAAGCTGAAGAAGCCGAGCCGAACGATCTCGTCGTACCGCGGCTCGGCGACGGCTTCCCGGAAGACGACGTACTCCCCGCGCTCGTCCCGGCCGTGTCCCGCGTCGCCCTCGAGCAGCACCGAATTCAGCGGGAGGTACAGGTGCAGGCGCTGGCGGTCGAAGTAGCCGGCCCATTCCGCCTGGAGCTCCTGGAAGGTCATGTCCCCGAGGTAGACGCGAGGGTGCCGCAGGTGCATCGAGACGTCGGCGTTGAAGCCGAGGGCGGACAGCAGGGCGTTGGCGACGGGATCGGCCTGGGTCTCCATGCCGAGCTTCAGCTTGTACTTCCGCCGGCACTTCCGCCGCTTGGCCTTGCGCTGCGCCCGGCACTCCGCGTCCAGGTAGTAGACATCGAGCTTGGGCTTGGTCTGGGTCTTGTGGGCCCCGATCAGGTCGAGTTCGGCGCCCTCGAAGGGCGGAAACACCGCGACCAGGTCCTCGTGAACGGGATCACCCCCCTCGAAGTAGTTGTCGATCACGTCCACGCCCGCGATGTCGTCCTTGGGGCGCCAGAAGGGAGACTCGTCCGGCGGGTTCAGCTTCGAGAGGTCCTCGCCGGCGCGAATGAGCACCTCGAGCTCGTCGGGCGTGTAGAACTCGCCGGTCTCGGGATTCACCAGGTTGCTGGCCTCCCGCCGGGCATCGCGGGGTCGCGTGCGGCCGGGGAGGCTCCATTCGAGGGCTATGTTCTTGATGTGGATCGGGACCTCGAGGCTCGCCAGCGATTTGGTATGGCTGCGCGTTCCGTAGTCCACCATCAGGATCTCGGCGGAGATGGCGTAGGCCGCCGACGGATCCCTTGCGGCCTCGAGGCGGTCCAGCAGGTCGAACAGGTGTTCGAGGGCAACGATCGAGTCCCGGGACCGGGCCGTCGCCCTCGCCTTGGCGTCGCTCTTGCCCGCGTCGATCCGCTCCGAGTTGTAGACGTGCTCCGAGACGAACTGAAGCCGCCGCTTCAGGTACTCCCGGTAGGCCTCGACCTTGCGCGGCGACACGCGCCAAGGGGAGCTCTCGGAAGCACCCGGCTCGAACAGCGCGGCCTCGATGGAGTCGCGGAAGGCGCCGCCGTACGGGATGCTGGTGCCGCCGCTCGCCGCCGGTCCGGAGGCGATGCCGGCGAGGAGCGCAAGCGCGGTCGTCCACCCGACACGGAGCGGAATCACGCGGCCGGGTCCGCGGTCGCCGGCGCGGGCTAGCGCATCGGGGCGGACGCGGCAGTACGGAACGGCCGGATCGATCGGCTGCTCAGTCCGAAAGGGATCCGACGGCACGCGGGAGCGCGAGCCAGCGGCCGACCGCATCCAGGGCAGACGCGAATTCATCGTTGGCGCTCTCGAATCCGAGGTGTGAGCCGGGCTCGATTTCGATGTCGCGTCGATTCCCGGAGAAGCGCCCCCCGCGCACGCGTCCCTGGCCGCCGTCGAACAGCGGCTTGCCGCGGTAGAGCGAGAATCCCACCTCGTTGTCGAACACCTCCGTGCGGACGACCTCGACTCGAGAGCCCTCCTTGGACGCCAGCGCGATCCTCGACCGCGAGATTTCCGAATCCGCGACGCGAAGAGCGCTGCCCTCGCCCGCGCTGATCGCCTTGTCGCGCATGCCGCGGAACGAGGAGTTCGAGACCCGCACCTGGGAGCCCGCCAGGTCGAGCCCGTCGTCGCCATTGCCGACGAACGCGCTGTCGCGAATCGAGCCTCGAGCCCACTCGGCGTCGAGCCCGTCGAGTCCGTTGTCGATGAATCGGGTGTGCGCGATCTCGAAGCGAGCGCGCTTGACGCTCAATCCTTCGCCGCCGCGAGCGCCCCGGATCTCGCTATCGCGGAGGTCGAGGTCCGAGGCGTTGAAGGCGATCTGACCGGCGAGGTCGATCCCGTCCACGCGGCTGCGCGATCCGCCGGCCACAGCCACGTGCTCGAGACGGGACACCTCCGATGCACGCACGACGCCGAACGCGCCCCACGGGCGGTCCGGGTCGGCGCGCCCGATCCGGATCGGATCCGTCGGCGTCCCGCGCGCGGTGAGCGCGCGGAAGGTCAGGACGCTCACCCCGGGACCGAGTCGGAGCGAAACTCCCGGCTCGAGGACGATGCGGTCGTCGGCGGGCACGATCAGGGTCTGCGACAGCGTGTAGGTGCCGGCCGGGAGGACGAGCGCGTCCCCGCGCCTTGCGAAGGGAAGACCGGACTCCGCGATTCCATCGGCGACGAGCCGCATCGGCGCAGGCTCCAGGCCTCGCCGGGGGGTGGAGTCCGTCGTGGCGAGCAGGGCCGCCGGGACGATTGCGTTCGGGATCCCACTCGCGGGGACGAACGCGAGGCTTCCCGGGATCGCCCAGCGATGGCCCAGGGAATCCCCCCCGCGCATCGCGATCGGCACGCGCACGAATCCGGGCATCGGGTCCGCCGGGCGGTCCGCGTAAACGGTGAGGGCCGACGAGCGCCGCACCGGGTCCGCGAGTCGGGCGAGGGCCACGTGCGGTCCCGCAGCCAGCGGGGCCCGGCGGGCCTGGCGAGCCGAGTCGGAGAGCAACGCCCGGAGGCGGTCGGCGTTGTGGGCGAGGACCGTGCGCATGGGGCGGGGGGGGCCCTCCACGTTCGCTCGCGGCGCTCCCGCCCCGGCGATGTGGGGGAACAGGCTCCCGAAGCTCCGCTGCCCGGCCACCGCCACGTCGAATCCAGGGTCGTTCAGCAACCCCCACAGGACCCGGTTGCGCTGCTCGCGATAGCGCGCGATGCGGAACAGGCGCGCACCAAGGGGCGAGCGATGCGCTTCGGCGAGCGACTCGGTGGGAACGGAGACCGCGCGCCGGCCGAGATTCGCCAGGAAGGGCTCCAGGAGGCCCGTCACCGGATCGTAGTACCAGCGGACGCCGAAACCCAGATCGGGACTGGGACTGCCGTAGAGCCAGGCGAGCGCGTTCCACGCGATGTACTTGTCCACGTTGAGCAGCTGCGGGACAGCCCGGGCGAACTCGACGTCGCCGGCGCTGAGCGCGAGTTCGAGCAACCGGCTCAGCTTGCCGGCCAGTGCATCCGGCCGGGCGTCTTCAGCCTCGACGAAGGCGTGGCGGGCGGACACGACGCGCGTCACGCGCGCCGGGGAATCCTCTCCCGGCTGCACCCCGACGGCGAAGACCGGGCCCGGGTCGTAGCCGATGCCGAGCAGCATCGTCTTGCTGTGACCCTCGGTCCAGAGCACGACGCCCGCGTCGTTGCCGTTTACGTGCAGCCTCGCGAATCCGGACGGGGCCGCGAGCAGCCGCAGCTTCCGGGCGACGTCCGCCGCGACGACCTCGCCGGTATCGGCCTCGTCGCGCGCCGGCGCGAGTGCGAGATCGCGCATACCCCGGTAGCGCTGCGTCCCGTGGAAGTGAACCCGCCACACCGGCCCTGCGGTCTGCCCGGCGTCGGCCGCATCGATCCGGACCTCGACGCCGAACGATCCCCCCCCGGCGCCGAATCGCGCCGGAACCCAGCGGCGGTACCCGTCGGCCCGGGACGCCTGCGCCACCAGTTCCGCGTGAAGCTGCGGGTCGACTTCGATCTCGAGCCGCTGCAGCGCTCCGGTGGGCACGTCCGCGAGCCCGCTCGACATCCCGAGCCAGCCGGTCTGGGCCTCGCCGCGCCCGAGCAGCGGGTTGCGCACAGCGCTGAGCCCCGAGAGCGCGAGGATCGCGAGCCCGGCGGCGGCGAGTACGATCGGTCGCTGGGGCGTTTGAATCGAGAGTCGCATCGGCTCCCACGCGATGGTTGTAGTACGGGCGCAGCTTGGTGAACGGGGGATCCTACCTATATCGCGTCGCGTTGTCAGCGCCGCTGCCGCTGCCGGAATCGCCGCTGCGGCCCACTGGGGCCTCACGGGGGGGCATTTCACCCGCACCTACGGGAAGTGGACGCGTCGGACCCTTGCTGAATTC
>JAOTUO010000312.1 GCA_029863845.1 Myxococcales bacterium | reverse complement strand
AGGTGATCGGCCCCGCCAACGCGATCGTATCGGCGGCGCTGGGCTTCTGGGCCGCCGAGGCGCTGACCCTGTTCGGTGCCTACTTCTGGTGGTTCCGGCCCGCGAACTACCACCCGGCCTTCTGCCTGGTGGACGGCCACCAGGTTGATTACGAGCAGGCGGCGAAGGCGGCCCTCGAGCTCGAGACGGCGGAGGAGCGGGAACGGCGCCACGCCGCGCCGGTGGCGGAGGTGCCCCCGCTCCTGGCGCGCGCGCGGCTCTCCGCCGGGCTCGGATTCGGGGCGGGCGTGGTCGGCGGCCTGCTCATCGGCGCGAGCGAAGCGCTGGTGATCGCCCTGGGCGGCTTCGGCGAAGAGGCCCAGGTGCTCTGGTACGGGCCGCTGGTCTACGCCGTGGTGCTGGGCGGACTTGGGCTCGCCGGCGGAGCGGTGCTGGCGGTGCTCCCCATGGACTTCGACGAGATTCGCGGCTGGACGCCTTCGCTCGCCCTGATCGGGACCTTCGTGCCCTTCGCTCTGGCGATCTCGGTGTTCCGCGTCCGCCGCGACGTGTTCCTGGAGCAGATGCCGCCGCTGCCCGTGCTGCTCGGGATGCTGGCCGCCGCGGGCGCGGTGGCGCTGTTCCTGTTCCTGGCGGGACCGCGGCTGTTCCGGTCGCGTCTCGCCACCGGCATCCGTCCGCTCCCGGCCGTCGCCCTCCTGATCGTCGTCGTCGCCGGGGGCGCCGTCGCCAGCGGCGTGATGCTCGGCAGCGGCGGAGAGCGATCCCGTCCGCCGCCGGTGCCGGCGCAGCTCGTGGACCGCCCGAACCTGATCCTCGTGATGGTCGACACCCTGCGCGCGGACCACCTCTCCTGCTACGACGCCGCCGGCGTCGAGACGCCCGCCCTGTGCAGCCTGGCCCGGGACGGCGGGACGATCTTCAACGCCTACTCCCACGCCTCGTGGACGAAACCGGCCGCCGCCTCGCTGCTCACCTCGCTGTTGCCCTCGAGCCACGGCGCCATGTCGAAGACGGCCGCCCTCTCCGGCGAGATCACGCTGATCGGTGAGGTCCTTCAGGAGCGGGGCTACGCCACCGGCGGGGTCGTCTCGAACATCAACCTGGCTCCGAGCTTCGGCTTCGACCAGGGCTACGACGAGTACCGGTACCTGGAGCCCGACTACCTGGCGGGCGCCGAGGAATCGTCGTCGAAGCTGATCCTGTATCAGATCGCGCGCAGCGTCTGGTTCAAGCTCGCGCCGGGACTTCGCGTGGGCGACTTCTACCAGGATTCGGAAACGGTGAACGCGGCGGCCTTCGACTTCCTGGAGCGCCACGGCGACGCCCGCTTCTTCCTCTTCCTGCACTACATGGACCCCCACGACCCGTACTTCGAGCACCCCTACACCGGACAGGGAATCGCCCGCGTCTCGAACCAGCACCCCGACGCGTCACGGGCCGCAGAGATGCACCGGCTGTACCGGGGCGAGATCGAATACCTGGATGCGAGCTTCGCCCGGCTTCTGGGCAAGCTGCGGAAGCTCGGCCTCTACGACCGCACGCTGATCGCGCTGGTCTCCGACCACGGCGAGGAGTTCTTCGAGCACGGCGGCTGGTGGCACGGGCTCACCCTGTACGACGAGCAGGTGCGCGTGCCGATGCTGGTCAAGTGGGCGAAGGGCGGGCGCGCGGCTCCGCCCGACGCCCGGGATCACGTGTCCCGGCTGATCGACGTGGCGCCCACGCTGATCGCGCGCGCCGGGGCGACGCCCCCGGCGACGATGCAGGGCATCGACCTGGCCAGCGACCCGCAGGCCCGCGCCGAGAAGGACCGGATGCTGTTCGCGGAGGAAGACCACGAGGGCAACGTGCTGCGCGCGCTTCGCACGCTCGATTGGAAGTGGATCGAGGCCAACGAGGGAAATCCGCGCGGTCTCCCGACGACCCAGCTCTTCCACATGGCCGAGGACACGGGTGAGACGAACGATCTGTCCGGATCCGACGGCCCGATGGTCGCGACGCTGCGCGCGCAGGCCGACGCCGCGGAGCAATTCGCCAGGAGCCAGGCCACGGGCGCCGCCGCCGCCGAGCTGAGCTCCACCCAGGAGGACGCCCTGCGCGCCCTGGGTTATCTCGAGTGAGAAACGCGCTTCCCCGGGTGCGACGCTAGCGGGAGGCGTGGACGGGCGGGATGCGGGCCGACCAGGGCTGGGCCTGCTCGAGCTGCGCCGCGACCCGGATCAGCAGGTCCTCGCGCCCGTAGGCCGCCGCGACCTGGACGCCCACGGGCAGCCCGTCGCGGTTCCAGTGCAGCGGCAGCGAGACGGCGGGCTGTCCCGTCACGTTGAACGGCGAGGTGAAGACCGAGTAGGGAATCGCCTGAGCGAGGCCGCGCGCGGGATTCTCGGGCGTCGGATCGAAGTGCCCGAGCGGCGGCGGCGGCAGGGCGCAGGTCGGCGAGAGCAGCAGGTCGAAGCCGGACTCCCACCAGCTCGCGATGCGACGCGCGTGGGCGTGGTTGAAGCGCACGGCGGCCGCGTACGCCGGGCCGCTGATGCCGCGTCCCAGCTCGGCCAGCTTCCAGGTGAGGGGCTCGACGTCGCGCTCCTCCACGGGCCGTCCGATTTTCTCGCCGCAGACCGCGAGGGCGTCGGCGGTCGAGCACGAGATCACTGTGAGAAAGCCTCCCACCGCCGCCGGATCGTCGAGCGCCTCGGGATGCGACGCCTCGACGCGGTGTCCCAGGGATTCGAGCAGGCGGCCGGCGGCGGTGGCGGCGGCGACGCAGTCCGGGTGCGTCTCGCCGCCGCGCGGGGCGTGAGGCTGGAGACCGATCCGCAGGCGACCCGGATCGGCTCCCACCTCCGCAGCGAACGGACGCGCGGGGTGAGGAGCGGTGTAGGGATCGCCCGGCATCGGACCCGCCACCACGTCGAGGAGGGCTGCCGTGTCACGCACGGAGCGGGTCACGAAGCCCTCCGCGGAGAAGCCGGCCCAGCGCTCTCCGAGACCGGGTCCGAACGAGTTGCGACCCCGCGAGGGCTTGAGACCGACGAGGCCGCAGTGGCTGGCCGGGATGCGGATCGAGCCACCGCCGTCGCTGGCGTGGGCCGCAGCCACGAGGCCCGCGGCCACCGCGGCGGCCGAACCGCCGCTCGATCCGCCGGGCGAGTGGGAGAGCTTCCACGGATTGTGCGTGGCGCCGGTGGCGACCGACTCGGTGGCCGGCAGCAGGCCCAGCTCCGGCGTGGTCGTGCGGCCCAGGACGACGAGCCCCGCACGGCGCAGCTTTCCGGCGAAATAGGCTTCCTCGGGCTCGCGCCAGTCCGCGCGCTGGAGGACCGCCATGCCGCTGTAAGCGGGATCGCCGGCGAGGTTGGCACCCAGGTCCTTGAGCAGGAACGGCACGCCGCGAAACGACCCGTCCGGAAGCTCGGCCCCTGCCGCCTCACCGCGCGCGCGGTCGTATTGGCGCGTGACCAGCACGTTGAGCTTCGGGTCGAGGCGCTCGAGCCGCTCGATGGCCGCCTCGACCAGCTCGAGGGGCTTCACCTCGCCGCGTCGCACGAGTCCCGCTTGCGCGATCCCATCCAGAACCGAGAGTTCGTCCGCCATGCGCCCATCGTATGGCGAGCGGTGCCCCCGGGTCCAGCACCGCGCCGCGACGGGGGTGAAAAACCTCAGTCGGTTGACGGGGCTTTTCGCCCCGCCTAATCTGGACCCTTCGGGTTCGAAAACACAGGGCGATTTCCGGCGCTTGCAAGCCCCTCCGAACTTCTGCGGGATCCACACCCGATCTTGCTAAGCGCCAAGACGACGAGAGAGCCATGGCGAAGCGGGCTGAAGGCCCGGGAGACTCCACGCGCGCCGTACACGCGGGCGAACGCGAGCACCAGGCCACGAATGCGGTCACCACCCCGGTCTACCAGACCTCGACCTTCTGGTTTCGCGACTCGGCGGAGCTGCGCGCGTTCCAGGAGGGCAAGACCCGGCGGGACGAGTACGGCCGCTACGGGAACCCCACCTGGCGCGCCGTCGAGCGCAAGCTCTGCGCGTTCGAGGGGGCCGAGCAGGCGGTGCTCTTCGCGTCGGGGATGTGCGCCGCGACCACCATCTTCCTGGCGCTCCTCTCGAAGAACTCGCACCTCGTCATCACCAGCGACTGCTACCGGCGAACGCGCCAGTTCATCAGCGAGTACCTGACGAAGCTCGGCGTCGAGACCACGATCATCGAGCCGGCCGACACCAAGCAGCTCAGCGACGCCATCCGGGACGACACGCAGATCTTCTTCACCGAGTCCCCCACCAACCCCTACCTGCGCGTCATCGACCTGCCCGAGGCCGTGGAGGTGGCGCACGCGCGGGGTGTGAAGGTGATGATCGACTCGACCTTCGCGAGCCCGGTCAACCACCGGCCCCTCGCCGACGGCGCGGACCTCGTGATCCACAGCGCGACCAAGTACCTCGGCGGACACAACGACCTGATGGCGGGCGTGGCGCTGGGCTCCGCGGAGGTGATCGCGCCGATCCGCGAGGCCGTGGGCGTGCTCGGCGGCGTGACCGACGCCCACTCGGCCTACCTACTGCTGCGGGGTCTCAAGACCCTGGCGCTGCGCATGGAGCGCCACGGCGAGAACGGCCTGCGCGTGGCTCGCTGGCTGGAGGAACACCCGCGCATTCGGCGCGTCTGGTACCCCGGCCTCGAGAGCCATCCGGACCACGTCGCCGCCCGCCGTCTGATGCGGGGC
>JAOTUO010000311.1 GCA_029863845.1 Myxococcales bacterium | reverse complement strand
CGGCGGCAGACCGCGGCGCCTGGTGCTCGGCGTCATGGCCGCGACGGCCTTCCTCTCGATGTGGCTCTCGAACACCGCGACCACGATGATGATGCTGCCGATCGCGCTCTCGTTCGTCGCGCTCCAGGAGGACTTCGACCGCCGGCGGCGGGAGTCCGGCGCGATCGTCGATCCGCGCTCGACGAACTTCGGGCTGGTGCTGATGCTGGGCCTGGCCCACTCGGCCTCGATCGGCGGTGTGGCCACGCTCATCGGCACGCCACCCAATGGCGTGCTCGTCACCCAGTTCGCGCAAATCTTCCCGGAGGCGCCGGCGATCTCGTTCGCCCAGTGGATGGCGTTCGCCTTGCCCTTCAGCGTCCTCTTCCTGTTGATCGCCTGGCTGCTCCTGTGTCGGGTGATCTTCCCGCTGCCCGCCGATAGTCCCTTCAGCGGCCGGGAGTTCATTCGCGCGGAGCTGAGGCGGCTGGGGCCGATCCGCACCGAGGAGCGCAGGGTGGCGTTCGTCTTCGCGGGCGTCGCCCTGCTCTGGATGACCCGCAAGGACATGCCGCTCGGCGCGAGCCTCACACTGCCCGGCTGGTCCAGCGCCCTCGACGCGGTGCTGACGCGCGTCCACGTCGCGCCCGTGGGCGCCCTGATCGACGACTCCACGGTGTCGGTCCTGATGGCCCTGCTGCTCTTCGCGATCCCGGCGAGCCGCGAGCGGGGAGGCCGGCTCATGGACTGGGATGCCGCCAAGAGCCTGCCCTGGGGCATCCTGGTGCTGTTCGGCGGGGGCCTGGCCCTCGCCGCGGGCTTCGAGGTCTCGGGCCTCTCGGCGTGGATCGGCGCCCGGTTCGAGTCGCTGGCGGAAGCGCCGCCGGTAGCGATGGTCATGAGCGTCGTCGCCGTCGTCGCGGGCTTGACGGAGCTCACGTCCAACACCGCCACCGCCTCGATGACCCTGCCCATCATGGCCTCGCTCGCCCGGGCGATCGAGGTCAACCCGCTGCTGCTGATGATTCCCGCTGCGCTTGCCGCCTCCTGCGCCTTCGTGCTTCCGGTCTCCACGCCGCCCAACGCAATCGTCTACGCCTCGGGACGACTGACGATCACGCAGATGATCAAGGCGGGAATCGTGATGGAGTTCGTGGCGCTGCTCTTGATCACAGGGCTGATCTTCACGCTGGGCGCCATCACCTTCGACGTTACCGGCGCGCTCCCGCCCTGGGCGGCGGGTCCATCCTAGGACGCCGATGAAGATCCACCGCTTGCAGGGCGCCGCGCGAATTTCCTACTCGATCCGCACCCCCTGCCTCCGGAGCGCCGCCTGGACCCTGGGAACAGCCACGTCCCGACAGGTGACACCGTCCTCGATCGAGACGGCCGCCGCGACGCCGGCGCCCTGGCCCGTGACCGTGCAGCACATCATCTGGCGGGTGGCAGCGTGGGAGATCCTGTCTCCGGCGACGCAGCGCCCGGCGACGAGGAGGTTCTCCACGTTCTGGGGGAGCGTGATGCGGTAGGGAACCTGGAAGTAGCGGCCCGTGGAGGGCATGACGGCGATTCCGTTGCTGTCGAGGAACTCGGGGAAGATTCCGATGGAGTCTTCGAAGCGCGCTTCGTTCAGCACGTCGTGCCCGGTGAGGTGGTAGTCGCCGAGGATCTTCCTGGATTCACGCACACCCAGGGAGGCCCCGATGGTGCGGAGCCGCGCCTGCTCGAAGCCGGGGGCGTACTTCTTGAGTGCTGCGACGGCCCACATGACCTGCTGCCGGCCTTCGATCTCCGCCCGGGTGAGGTCCCGCACGTCGGTGGCGTCGAAGCCCGACATGTGGATGGCGTTGAGGTTCGGGATCTCGCCGGCGTCGGTGAAGCTTCCCCAGTAGCTCTCCATGCGGACGTCGCGGGGGATCTCGCCCGCCGCCTTCGCCTTGTCGAAGGGCTCCACGAGGTAGGTGCTGAACTCGGCCTTCTCCTTCTCGCCCGACTCGTCGCCCCAGTCGGCGACGGAGCTCGGGTTCTTCAGGACGTACTCGATGAATCGCGCCAGGTCGACTCCGCTACAGCCGAAGTTGACCGTCACTCCCTCCAGCTCCTGCTTCGGGCCGATGCGAAAGGGGGCGCCGGCCCGATGGGTGAGATCGGCGTCGCCCGTGGCGTCGATGACCCGCTCGGCGAGGATCGCCTGGCGCCCCGACTTGCTCTCGGTGATGACGCCCCGGAGGGTCCGGCCCTCCAGGATGACGCCCACGGTCTGGCAGTGGAGGAGAGGAACGACACCGGCCTCCTGAACCATCCGGTCGGCGATGAACTTGAACACCTCGGTGTCGAGCACCTGGTAGCGGTTGACCTCCAGGCTCGCCCCCATCGCCTTGGCCCGCTGTTCGAACTCGACGCCGATGCCGCCGGCATCCACGGTCGCCTCGCGCGTTCGATACCAGGCGATGGTTCCGACCATGGATTGGGTGATGACGCCTCCGAAGCAGCCGTGGCGCTCGACGAGCGTGGTCTTCGCGCCCGCGCGTGCGGCCGCCAATGCGGCGGAGAGTCCGCCGGGGCCGCCCCCCACCACCAACACCTCGGTCTCCGCCATGACGGGGACGCTCCTCGCCGGCTCCTCGATCTGCTGCATGTTCCCGATCCCTTTCTCGCGTGTGGGCGGCGCTCCGGCGGCGTGGACTTTAGCGGAGCTCGCGTTCCAGGCGCTCCGCGGCCTCGATGAGATCCGGGTCTCCGAAGGGTCGGTCGCGGTGCGCACCTCACTCGAAGAGGTAGGCGCCCTGCGACCCGCCGGGCTTCGGGCCGGGGGCGCCTTGAGGTAGAGTGACGGGGCTGCCGGAGCCCTCGGGATCCGCGGGAAGCACGCGAAGGAGAAAGGAACATGGCCGACGCCGACACCGCGCGCGCCAAGGAGTACCGGGCGGAGGTCCCGATGCGGAGCGAGCCCTTCTTCCTGAAGGGTTCGAACAACCTCGACTGGGGCCTGAAGAACCGCCTGGCCAACATCTTCGATCCGGAGTCGGGGCGGACGGTGATGCTGGCCTTCGACCACGGCTACTTCCTCGGGCCCACCAGCGGGCTGGAGCGCATCGACCTCAGCATCGTGCCCATCATCGCCCACGCCGACACCCTGATGCTGACGCGCGGCATCCTGCGCAGCTCCATCCCGCCCACCTACACGGGCGGCATCGTGCTGCGAGCGAGCGGCGGCCCCAGCATCCTGAAGGAGCTGTCGGACGAGGAGATCGCGGTCAGCATCGACGAGGCGATCCGGCTCAACGTCGCGGCGATGGCGGTGCAGGTCTTCATCGGAGGCGAGAACGAGACGAAGTCGATCCACAACCTGACTCGGCTCGTCGACCTCGGCAACCGTTACGGCATCGCGACACTGGGCGTGACGGCGGTCGGAAAGGAGATGGTCCGCGACGCCAAGTACATGCGCCTCGCGACGCGCATCTGCGCCGAGCTCGGCGCGACCTACGTGAAGACCTACTACGTGGAGGACGGCTTCGAGACCGTGGCCGCCGGCTGCCCGGTTCCGATCGTGATCGCCGGCGGCAAGAAGCTGCCGGAAGCCGAAGCGCTCCAGCTCGCGCACGACGCGGTTCAGAAGGGAGCCGCAGGCGTGGACATGGGCCGGAACATCTTTCAATCCGAGGATCCCTCCGCCATGATCCAGGCGGTGCGGAAGGTGGTGCACGAGGATTTCGAGCCTCGTGATGCCTACGACTTCTTCCTGGACCTGAAGAAGGGGAAGCCGGCCAAGGCGCGCCGCACGGGCTAGGCGACCGGTGCCGACGGCGCACGCAGTCTGATGGACAACCGCTGGTCGGAGCAGAAGGCGGCGGAGTCGGTCGCCCGCTACGCCGCGCAGCACGGAGAGGATCTCGCGCTGCGCACCTATTCGAGCCGCCTGCTGGGCTCGGAGCCCGGTCTCGTCCTCCACGGCGGCGGCAACACCTCGGTCAAGGGCGGCGTCCGCAGCGCGCTCGGCGAACGGGTCGAGGCGCTCTTCATCAAGGCTTCGGGACAGGACCTCGCGAGCATCGAGCCCGAGGGACACGTGGCCGTGGACCTGGGCCACCTGCGCCGTCTGCGCGAGCTACCGGAGCTCTCGGACGCGTCGATGCTGAACGAGCTGCGCACCCACCTCTTCGACCACCGCGCGGCGACCCCCTCCATCGAGACGCCGGTCCACGCCTTCCTCCCGGGCCGCTTCATCGACCACACCCACGCCGACGCCGTTTTGGCCCTGACCAACCAGCCCGACGGCGAGGCGCACGTCCGCAAGGCGCTGGGCCAGGACGTCGTGGTGCTGCCCTACGTGATGGCCGGCTTCCAGCTCGCGCGGGTGGTGGCCGAGGCCTGCGAAGCCCACCCGCGAGCGCTCGCCATGGTCTGGATGCAGCACGGCATCGTGACCTGGGGCGAGACCGCGCGCGAGTCGTACGACCTCATGATCGAGCTGGTGTCGCGGGCCGAGGACCACCTGGACCGGCACGCTCGCGCGCCGCTGCGCATCGCTGCGCCGACCCCCCTGGAGACCGCCGAGAATCGCCTCGCGAGGGTGGCGCCCCTCGCCCGGGGACTGCTCGCCGAGCGCAGCGGAGATCCCGACCGGCCCTTCCGCCACGTCGTGCTGCGGCCGCTCGTGACGCGCGACGCGCTCGACTTCGTGGACGCCGACGGCGCACGCGAGCTCGGAGTCTCGCCGCCGCTCACGGCCGACCACCTGGTCCGGACGAAGCCCCTGCCCG
>JAOTUO010000032.1 GCA_029863845.1 Myxococcales bacterium | reverse complement strand
CGTAGGTGGTCTTGGCCTGCGCAAAGCCGTAATCGATCTCGGCCCGAAGCGTGTGGAGCGGCACCCGGCCTTCCCGATACCACTCGCGCCGCCCCATTTCCGAACCGCCCAGTCGGCCGGCGCATTGAATTCGGATCCCTCCGGCGCCGAACTTCATGGTCGACGTCACGGCCTTCTTCATCGCTCGCCGGAACGCCACGCGGCGCTCGAGCTGCATCGCCACGTTCTCCGCGACGAGCTGAGCGTCCAGCTCAGCCTTCCGGATCTCCTTGATGTTGATGAAGATCTCCCGGTTGCCCGAGAGCCGCGACAGCTCGGCCCGCAGCGACTCCACCTCCGCTCCGCGCTTCCCGATCAGGATCCCGGGCCGCGCCGCGTGGATGTTCACCACGACCTTGTCGCCCGTCCGGTCGATCACCACCCGGGAGATGCCCGCGTGGAAGAGCTTCTTCTTGATGAAATCCCGGATCGCGATGTCCTCGTGGAGCTGCTCCGCGTACTTGCGTTCCGCAAACCAGTTCGACTGCCACCCGTAGAGTGTGCCGAGGCGGAATCCGTAGGGGTGAACCTTCTGTCCCAAGGTTTCTCTCCGTTCAGTGCTCTGCGAGCACGACTTGGATGTGGCTCGTCCGACGCTGGATCCACGCTGCGCGGCCCTGGGCGCGAGGCCGAATCCGCCACATGCTCGGACCCTCGTCGACGCTCACCTTGTCTACGATGAGGTTGTCGACGTCGATTCCCGCGTGGTCGCGGTTGTTCTTCTCCTCGGCGTTGGCCAGCGCCGATCGCACCAGCTTCGCCAGCGGCCTGGCGAAGCCCCGGGGCGACAGATCGAGGATCGTCAGCGCATCCTCGACACCCTTGCCACGGATCTGATCCGCGAGCAGTCGTGCCTTTCGGGCGCTGACCCGGTAGTTCATGAGTCGTGCGTTCGCTTCCATTTCAGTTCGTCTTCACTTTTCGCGAAGTCGCATGTCCGGTGAACTTCCGGGTCGGCGAAAACTCGCCGAGCCGATGCCCAACCATGTTCTCGGTGATGAACACGGGCACAAAGAGCTTCCCGTTGTGTACGTGGAACGTGAATCCCACGAACTCCGGCGTGATCATCGAGCGGCGCGACCACGTGCGGATCACCTGCTTGGTGCCGGAGCGGACCACACGGTCCACCTTGCGCTGTAGGCTCGGGTCGACGAAGGGCCCTTTCTTCACCGAGCGCGACATCTATTTCTTCCCCCGGCGCTTGACGATGTACTTGTTCGAGCGCGTGTTCTTCCGCGTCTTGTGCCCCTTCGTGGGCACTCCCCAGGGTGTGCAGGGATGCCGCCCCCCAGAGGACCGTCCCTCGCCGCCGCCCATGGGGTGATCGACCGGGTTCATGGCCACGCCGCGCACGTTGGAGCGGCGGCCGCGCCAACGCGTGCGCCCGGCCTTCCCGATGGCCCGGTTCTCGTGTTCCGCGTTCCCGACCTGGCCGATGGTCGCCATGCAGGAGACGTGGATCAGCCGGTGCTCCCCACTCGGCATTCGCAGCGTCGCGTAGCGCCCCTCCCGCGCCATCAACTGCGCGCCGCCGCCGGCAGCCCGCACCAACTGAGCGCCCTTGCCGGCCTTCATCTCGATCGCGTGCACCACGGTTCCCAGCGGGATGTTTGCGAGGGGCAGCGAATTTCCAGTGTGGATCTCGGCGTCGGAGCCCGACATCACCTCGGCTCCCACGCCGAGGCCGTCGGGCGCGAGGATGTACCGCTTCTCGCCATCGCGATAGTGGAGGAGGGCGATGTTCGCCGACCGGTTCGGGTCGTACTCGATGGCCGCCACCCGGGCCGCGATTCCGTTCTTTTCGCGGCGGAAGTCGATCCGGCGATAGCGACGCTTGTGACCGCCCCCGTGCTGCCACGTGGTGGTGCGGCCGTGCGCATTCCGCCCCCCGGACTTGTTGACCCGCCCTTCGACCAGCGACCGCTCCGGGCGGCGGCGGGTCAGCTCGGCGAAGTCGGACACGCTCATGCCGCGACGACCCGGTGAAGTGGGCTTGTAGTTCTTTACCGCCATGACTCCGCCTACACTCCTTCGAAGAACTCGATGGATTGGCCCTCGGCAAGCCGGACGATCGCCTTCTTCCACTCGGGCTTACGACCCGAGCTTCGCCCGACCCGTCGTGTCTTGCGCGGCATGCGCATGGTGTGTACATCGACGACCGAGACGTCGAAGAGTTGCTCGACGGCGCGCCGGATGTCGTGCTTGTTCGCCCGCGGATCCACCGCCAGCGTCACCAGATTCTGCTCCTCGCGGCCGATATTGCTCTTCTCGGTGACGAGCGGGCGTCGGATCACCTCATGGACCTTCACGACGAGACCCTCCGGGCCTCGCGGTCGCCCAGGCGCTCCTCGATCGCGGCGAGGGCCGCCCGGGTCACCAGCAGCCTGGGATGGCGCAGCACGTCGTACACGTTGAGCCCGGCGACGCGCAACACGCCCACGCCCGGGAGATTCCGGGCCGACCGCTCGACGAAGGGGTTCGCCTCGTCGATCACGATGAGGACCGCGGCGCCGGCGAGGTCGAGGCCCCGCAGCACCTCGACGACCCGCTTCGTCCGGTAGCCGTCTAGCGAGAGCTCGTCGATCACGGTGATCGCGCCCTCGCTCAGGCGGTGGGAGAGCGCGCTCCGGAGCGCCGCACGGCGCACCTTCTTCGGAATCGCGTGCTCGTAGGAACGCGGGACCGGACCGAACACGACGCCGCCGCCGGCCCACTGGGGCGCCCGTATGGTCCCCTGCCGGGCGCGCCCGGTGCCCTTCTGTCGCCAGGGCTTGTCGCCGCCGCCCGAGACCGCCGCCCGGTTCTTCGTCGAGTGGGTCCCGCGGCGACGTTTCGCGAGCTGGCGCCGCACCTCGGCATGGAAGAGGTGCGGCCTCAGCGGCGCCTCGAACACCACGGGACTCAGCTCCACGGAGCCGGCCTTCTCGTTCTCGATCGTCACGATGTTCAGCGTTGCCATGAATTCGCTCGTCCGATCTCCACTCTTCGCTAGAGCTTGATCTCCACGTCGACGCCAGCCGCGAGCTCGAGTTTCATCAGCGCGTCGACGGTCTGGGGCGTCGGGTCCAGAATGTCGATGAGACGCTTGTGCGTTCGGACCTCGAACTGCTCCCGCGACTTCTTGTCGACGTGGGGCCCGCGCAGGACCGTGTACTTGTTGATCGACGTCGGCAGCGGAATCGGCCCGGCCACCCGCGCTCCGGTTCGGACCGCGGTATCCAGGATCTCCCCGGCACTCTGGTCGAGGAGCTTGAAGTCGTAGGCCTTCATCCGGATCCGGATCTTCTGAGCGCCTGCATCAGCCATCTTCCATCTCCGATGGCGAGCCGAAGGCTCGCCGTGCGGGCGGGGCGGGCCGTGCCCGCCGAGCGCCCGCCTACTCGATGATCTCCGACACCACCCCGGCGCCGACCGTGCGGCCGCCTTCGCGGATCGCGAAGCGAAGCTCCTTGTCCATCGCGATCGGCGTGATCAGCTCCACCGACATCTCCACGTTGTCGCCGGGCATCACCATCTCCGTCCCCTCCGGCAACGTCGCCACGCCCGTCACGTCCGTCGTCCGGAAGTAGAACTGAGGCCGGTAGCCGTCGAAAAACGGCGTGTGCCGACCCCCCTCCTCCTTCGTCAACACGTACGCCTGCGCCTTGAACTTCGTGTGCGGCGTGATCGTCCCGGGCTTCGCCAGCACCTGGCCCCGCTCGACGTCGTCCTTGCCCGTCCCCCGCAGCAGACAGCCGATGTTGTCCCCCGCCTGACCCTCGTCCAGGATCTTCCGGAACATCTCCACTCCCGTCACCACCGTCTTCGCCGTGTCCCGGATCCCGACGATCTCCACCTCCTCGCCGGTCTTCACGATCCCCTGCTCCACACGGCCCGTCACCACCGTCCCGCGGCCCGTGATCGAAAACACATCCTCGATCGGCATCAGGAACGGCTTGTCCAGCGCCCGCTGCGGCTCCGGAATCGACACGTCCAGCGCCGCCAGCAGCTCGTCCACGCACGTGTTCGCCGCCTCGTCCTCCGGGTTCTCCAGCGCCTTCAACGCGCTCCCCTTCACGATCGGAATGTCGTCCCCCGGAAACTCGTAGTTCGACAGCAGCTCCCGAACCTCCAGCTCCACCAACTCCAACAGCTCCTCGTCGTCCACCTGGTCCACCTTGTTCAGGAACACCACGATGTGAGGAACGTTCACCTGCCGCGCCAGCAACACGTGCTCCCGCGTCTGCGGCATCGGACCGTCCGCCGCACTCACCACCAACACCGCCCCGTCCATCTGCGCCGCACCCGTGATCATGTTCTTCACGTAGTCCGCATGACCCGGACAGTCCACATGCGCGTAGTGACGCTTCTCCGTCTGGTACTCCACGTGCGCCGTCGCAATCGTGATCCCCCGCTCCTTCTCCTCCGGAGCCTTGTCGATCTGGTCGAAGGGCGTGAAGTCCGCCAGACCCTTCTGCGACTGACGCTGCGTGATCGCCGCCGTCAACGTGGTCTTCCCGTGGTCCACGTGACCAATCGTCCCCACGTTCACGTGCGGCTTCGTGCGCTCGAACTTCGCCTTGGCCATACCTTCTCCTCAACTCTGCCGTGACTCGGCTCGCACCCGGCGACCCCTCCGTCGGGCCGGCGCGACTGCCGCCCGATCAGCGGTAGGTGAACTCCTCAGCGACGTTCTCCGGAACCTTCGCGTACCGGGAGAACTGCATCGTGTACGTGGCGCGCCCCTGGGTCATGGACCGCAGGTTGTTCACGTAGCCGAACATGGTCGCCAGCGGGACCTCAGCCTGGACCGCCTGGGCATTCCCCCGCACATCGGTTCCGGTGATGTTGCCCCGGCGGCTCTTCAGATCGCCTTGAACGGCGCCGACGAATTCCTCCGGGGTCACCGCCTCCACGGCCATGATCGGCTCGAGCAGCACGGGGGCCGCCTGGCGCAGCGCATCCTTCATGCCGATCGAAGCGGCGATCTTGAACGAGCGCTCGGAGGAGTCCACGTCGTGGGCCTGCCCGTCCACCAGGCGAACCTTGACGTCGACGACCGGGTAGCCGGCGATGGCTCCGCTCTGGGTTGCCTCCTCGCAACCCTGGCGCACCGCGGAGATGAACTCGCTGGGCACCGCGCCGCCCTTGACGGCCGCCTCGAACTGGATCCCCGAGCCGGGCTCGCCCGGCTCGACCTCGAGCTCGACGACGCCGAAGTCACCGGAGCCGCCGGTCTGCTTGACGTAACGGCCTTCGACCCGAACCAACCGGGTGATGGTCTCCTTGTACGCCACCTGCGGCCGTCCCACGTTCGCACCCACCTTGAACTCGCGCAGCAGGCGGTCCGTGATGATCTCGAGATGGAGCTCGCCCATGCCCGAGATGATCGTCTGGCCCGTTTCGGGATCGACCGCGACCCGGAACGTCGGGTCCTCACGGACCAGGCGGTCCAGGGAAGCGAACAGCCGGTCCATGTCGGCCTGGGTCTTCGGCTCGATCGCGATGGACAGCACGGGTTCGGGAAACTCGAGGGCCTCGAGCAGGATCGGATCTCGCGGATCGCAGAGCGTCTCTCCGGTCGCGATGGCCTTGAGCCCCACCACGACGGCGATATCCCCGGCGAAGATCTCGTCGATCTGCTGCTGCCGGTTCGCGTGCATCTGGAGCAGCCGACCGATGCGCTCCTTGCGATCGCGCGCGGCGTTCAGCACCTGGTCGCCCGTCTTCACGTGCCCCGAGTAGACACGGATGTACGTGAGATGACCCACGTGTTTGTCGGCCATGAGCTTGTAAGCGATGGCCGCGAAGGGTTCGTTGTCGTCGGCCTTGCGCTGGATCAACTCGTCGCTGCCGGGTCGGAGGCCCTCCACGGGCGGGACGTCCAGGGGCGATGGCAGGTAGTCGACGATCGCGTCGAGCAGCGGCTGGATGCCCCGGTTCTTGAACGCGGCGCCGCACAGGACGGGTACGACCTCGAGCCGCAGCGTGGCCTCGCGAAGCGCCTTGCTCAGCTGGTCCGCGGAGACCGACTCGCCCTCCAGGAAGCGCGCCATCAGGGCCTCGTCGAAGTCGGCAGCGGCCTCCACCAGGTGTTCGCGGGCCTCGGCCACCTGGGCCGCGAGCTCCGCGGGAACCTCGCGCGTTTCGAACTCGACGCCGAGCGTCGCGTCGTTCCAGTAGATCGCCTTCTCGGCGAGCAGGTCCACGATGCCTCGAAAGCCGTCCTCGCTGCCGATGGGGATCTGGATCGGGACGGCGTTCGCCTGGAGCCGCTCGCGGATCGCGCGGACCGCCCGCCCGAAGTCCGCCCCGACGCGATCCATCTTGTTCACGAAGGCCAGTCGCGGTACCTGGTAACGATCGGCCTGGCGCCACACCGTCTCCGACTGGGGCTCGACGCCGGCGACCCCGCAGAACACGCCGATCGCGCCGTCGAGGACCCGCAGGGAGCGCTCGACCTCGACGGTGAAATCGACGTGGCCCGGCGTGTCGATGATGTTGATGCGATGATCCTTCCAGAAGCAGGTGGTGGCGGCCGAGGTGATCGTGATGCCGCGCTCCTGCTCCTGCTGCATCCAGTCCATGACGGCGGCGCCGTCGTGCACCTCTCCCATCTTGTGGCTGACGCCGGTGTAGTAGAGGATCCGCTCGGTCGTGGTCGTCTTCCCGGCATCGATGTGCGCCATGATGCCGATGTTCCGCGTCCTTTCGAGCGGGGTCGTGCGGGGCATTTTCCAGTTCTTCCGATCTTCGCTGGCCTTCGGCTCGCCGCTACCAGCGGTAGTGGGAGAAGGCCTTGTTGGCCTCGGCCATGCGGTGGGTGTCCTCGCGCTTCTTCACGCTCTCGCCGCGCTCGTTGGCGGCGTCGATGATCTCGTCCGCGAGCTTCTCGCGCATGCTTCTTCCGGCGCGACCCCGCGCGTAATCCTTCAACCAGCGCATGGCCAGCGACGTTGCCCGTTCGGGGCGTACCTCGATGGGTACCTGGTAGGTGGCGCCACCGACCCGGCGGGACTTGACCTCGACGCGGGGTCGCACGTTCTCGATGGCGCGCCGGAACATCGCCAGCGGGTCGTTGCGGGTCTTGCTCTCGATCACCGCGAACGCTCCGTAGACGATCCGCTCGGCGGTGCTCTTCTTGCCATCCTTCATGATTACATTCGTGAACCGGCCGACCATCCGATCCTTGTACTTGGGATCGGGCTCGAGGCGGCGCTTCGGAATCTCCCGTCGTCGGGGCATCGCGATCTCGTCCCGGTCTGAGGACCAAGAAACGGCGGCCGAACGGCGCGTCACCCGACGCGCATCCGGCCGCTCGAAGGGAAACTACTTCGGCCGCTTTGCTCCGTACTTCGATCGACCCCGATGCCGATCGGCGACACCGGTCGTGTCGAGCGTCCCGCGCACGATGTGGTACCGCACGCCCGGCAGGTCCTTGACGCGCCCTCCCCGCACCAGCACGACCGAGTGCTCCTGCAGGTTGTGCCCGACGCCGGGGATGTACGCATTCACCTCGCGGCCGTTGGTGAGACGTACGCGCGCCACCTTTCTCAGGGCCGAGTTCGGCTTCTTCGGAGTGGCCGTGAACACGCGCAGACACACGCCACGGCGCTGGGGCGAGCGCAACAGGTCCGGCGACTTCGAGCGCGACAGCTGCCGCTTCCGCCCATAGCGGATCAACTGTTGAATCGTGGGCACTGCGCTTCTCCTGCGGGGAGCCGGTTACCTGCGAGCGCCGAGCTTCGCTCGCCCCGGCATCCGAACTCCGCTCGCTTTCGCTTCGCCGCGCGGGCGCTCCGCACCGTCGCAGCGCTAATTCGAGACGCCCGTCCCCCGTACCCTGCTCGAGGCAACGACGGGACCGGAGGCAATCGTCCTCGGGAAACCCCACCGTCGAACCGGGAGCCGGGCCCAGGAGAGCGGGCCAGAATCCAAAAACCGCAGTATTCTAGCGGCGTTCCGACCCCTGTCAACGCATCCGCCGGCCGCGCCGACACCTTCAGATGGGGCCAGAAGCCGACGGGCTCTCGCCGAGGCCGGGATCCAGGGGGATCCCGCAGCCAAATCAAGCGGAGGCCGTCGGCGCCCAGCGCCGACGGCCGAGCCATTGGCGGAGGGATCGCCCTGGATCCCGGCCGCTCTTCCGGGAGTAGGCCTGGTCTCCTAGCCCTCGATCGCGTCGCCGGGCGACGCTCCGGAGGCCATGAGACCCTCGCCGATGGGCCTGGGCGCCTCCGGCGTCGCAGGCGCGGGCGGCGCCACCGCCTCCTCCTCCAGGCTCTCGAGCAGCTCCTCGGGCGCATCGATCTGGATCCCGATCTTGTTGTATCGGGCCATGCCGGTTCCCGAGGGCACGAGCCGGCCCATGATCACGTTCTCCTTCAGCCCCCGCAGGTGATCGACCTTGCCCCAGATGGAGGCCTCGGTGAGCACCTTGGTGGTCTCCTGGAAGGAGGCAGCGGAGATGAACGACTCGGTCGAGAGCGAGGCCTTGGTGATCCCGAGGAGCAGCGGCTCGGCGACGGCGGGCTGCTTGCCCTCGTCCTCCATCCTCTGGTTGGTCTCTGCGAAGATCATCTTCTCCACGTGCTCGCCCATCAGGAAGTCGGTGTCGCCCACTTCCTTGACCCGCACCCGGCGCAGCATCTGGCGCACGATCACCTCGATGTGCTTGTCGTTGATCTTCACGCCCTGAAGGCGATACACCTCCTGCACCTCGTCGACCAGGTACTTCGCGAGCTCCTTCTCGCCCTTGATCTTGAGCACGTCGTGGGGGTTCTGGGACCCGTCCATCAGTGCGTCACCGGCAACCACCCGATCGCCCTCGTGCACGCTGATGTGCTTGCCCTTCGGGATCAGGTACTCCTTCGGCTCCGCCTCTGCGTGATCGGGGGTGATCACCACGCGGCGCTTCCCGCGCGAGTCGGCTCCGAAGGACACAACGCCGTCGATCTCGCTCACGATCGCGAAGTCCTTGGGCTTTCGCGCCTCGAAGAGCTCCGCAACACGCGGCAGACCGCCCGTGATGTCCTTCGTCTTGGTCGTCTCGCGGGGCATCTTGGCGATCACGTCACCGGCGGCCACCTCCTGCCCTTCGGTCACCGCCAGGTTCGCCCCGACCGGAATCAGCGCGCGCACGCCCGCCGAATCGCCGTCCGACCGGATCTCGATCAGGGGGCGGAGCTCCGGGTCCTTCGATTCGATGATCACCTTGGAGGACACGCCGGTGAACTCGTCCACCTGCTCCTTCATGGTGGCACCCTCGACGATGTCTCCGAACTTCACCGTCCCCGACACCTCGGAGAGGATCGGGTTGGCGAAGGGATCCCACTCGATCAGCATCGTTCCGGGCTTCACCGCGTCGCCGTCCTTCGCGTGAACGTGGGCGCCGTAGACGACCGGGTAGCGCTCGCGGTCGCGGCCACTGGCGTCGCGGATCTCGATTTCGCCGTTTCGGTTCATCGCGATCTCGCGGCCCGCGCGATCCTTCACGGTCCGTAGGTTCTTGAAGCGCACTTCACCTTCGGTCGTGGCCTCGGCGTGAGACTGCTCGACCCGGCGCGTCGCCGTGCCGCCGATGTGGAACGTGCGCATGGTGAGCTGGGTCCCCGGCTCACCAATGGACTGGGCCGCGATGACGCCGACCGCTTCGCCCTGGTTGACCAGATCTCCCCGCGAGAGGTCGCGCCCGTAGCACATGCTGCACACGCCGTAGGGCGTGTCGCAGGTCAGCACGGACCGGATCCACACGGTCTCGATGCCGGCGTCTTCGATGACCCGGACCTTCTCCTCGTCGATCTCCTCGTTCGCCCTGAGGAGAACGGCGTCCGTGATCGGGTCCCTGACGTCTTCGAGTGCGACGCGGCCGAGGATGCGTTCCCCGATGGTCTCGATGATCTCGCCGCCCTCCAAGAGCGCCCGCATGGAGATGCCGTCCGTCGTGCCGCAATTCACGGCGCGGACGATCATGTCCTGGGAGACGTCGACCAGACGCCGCGTCAGATACCCGGAGTTCGCGGTCTTCAGGGCCGTGTCGGCGAGACCCTTGCGCGCGCCGTGGGTCGAAATGAAGTATTGCAGCACCGAGAGGCCCTCGCGGAAGTTCGAGGTGATCGGCGTCTCGATGATCTCTCCCGAGGGCTTCGCCATCAGGCCCCGCATCCCGGCCAGCTGTCGCATCTGCTGGGCCGACCCGCGGGCACCAGAGTCGGCCATCATGTAGATGGGATTGAAGCTCGGAATCTCCTGTTCGTTGCCCTTCTCGTCCCGGATCACGTCCTTCCCGAGCCGGTCCAGCATCTGCTGGGCGACCTTCTCGGTGGTCTCGGCCCAGATGTCGATCACCTTGTTGTAGCGCTCACCATCGGTGATCAGACCCTCCTGGTACTGATTGCCGATCTCGCGGACGGCGTCTTCCGCATCCGCGACGTACTTCTCCTTGTCGCTCGGGACCTGCATGTCGTGGATCGAAACCGAGATCCCCGCCCGGGTGGCGTAGCGGTAGCCGATGGTGCGCAGCCGGTCGGCGAGGATCACGGTGGCCTTGTTGCCGAGGCGCCGGTAGCACTGGTCGATCAGCTCGCCCAGCGCCTTCTTGTCCATGACCTGGTTGATGATCTCGAAGGGGATCTCGTCCGGAACGATCTCCCTGAGGATGATCCGCCCCGTCGCCGTGTCGATGAGCTCGCCGTCGATGCGCACCTTGATCGGGGCGTGGAGATCCAGCTCGCCCGCGTCATAGGCGACGCGGACCTCGGCGGGGCTCGAGAAGATCATCCCCTCACCGAGCCCCCCGGGCTGTTCCCGGGTCATGTAGTAGCAGCCGAGCACGATATCCTGGCTGGGCCCGATGATGGGGCGCCCGGTCGCTGGACTCAGGATGTTGTTGGTCGACATCATGAGAACGCGAGCCTCGATCTGCGCCTCCACGGACAGCGGCACGTGCACCGCCATCTGGTCTCCGTCGAAGTCGGCGTTGAACGCCGCGCACACGAGCGGGTGCAGCTGGATGGCCTTCCCGTCGATGAGCTGCGGCTCGAAGGCCTGGACGCCGAGCCGGTGCAGCGTCGGGGCGCGGTTCAGAAGCACCGGGTGCTCCTGGATCACCTCGGCGAGGATGTCCCATACCTCGGGGTACTCCTTCTCCACCATCTTCTTCGCGGCCTTGATGGTCGTCACGTATCCGCGCTGCTCGAGCTTCGAGTAGATGAAGGGCTTGAAGAGCTCGACCGCCATCCGGCTCGGCAGACCGCATTGGTGCAGACGGAGCTCGGGCCCGATCACGATCACCGAGCGGCCCGAGTAGTCGACGCGCTTGCCCAGGAGGTTCTGGCGGAAGCGTCCGGTCTTGCCCTTGAGCATGTCCGAGAGGGACTTGAGCGGCCGCTTCGAAGGCCCCGTGATCACGCGTCCGCGCCGGCCGTTGTCGAACAACGCGTCGACGGCTTCCTGGAGCATGCGCTTCTCGTTGCGAATGATGACCTCGGGCGCGTTGAGCTCCTGAAGCCGCTTGAGGCGGTTGTTGCGGTTGATCACGCGGCGGTAGAGGTCGTTGAGATCGCTGGTCGCGAAGCGCCCGCCGTCGAGGGGAACCAGGGGCCGCAGGTCGGGCGGGATCACCGGAATCACTTCGAGGATCATGTGCTCCGGCTTGTTGCCGGACTCCCGGAAGGCATCGAGGACCTTGAGTCGCTTCGACACCTTCTTGCGCTTTGCTTCGCTGGTCGCCTCGCGCATTTCGACGCGCAGCTTCTTGCACTCCTCCTCGACCTCGAGGGACCCGAGCAGCTCCCGCACCGCCGCGGCGCCGATTCCCACCTGGAACGCGTCGCGGCCGTACTGCTCGCGCGCCTCGGCCAGCGCCTCGTCGTTCAAGAGCTCGCCCAACTTGAGGTCGGTGTCGCCCGGCACGGTGACGATGTGGGATTCGAAGTACAGGACCTTCTCGAGATCCCGCAGGGAGATCTCCAGGATGTTCCCGATCCGCGACGGCAGCGACTTGAGGAACCAGATGTGGGCGACCGGCGTCGCCAGGGTGATGTGCCCCATCCGCTCGCGGCGGACCTTCGACTGGATCACTTCGACGCCGCATTTCTCGCACACGACCCCGCGGTGCTTCATGCGCTTGTACTTGCCGCAGTTGCACTCGTAGTCCTTGACGGGGCCGAAGATCTTGGCGCAGAACAGGCCGTCGCGTTCCGGCTTGAACGTGCGGTAGTTGATCGTCTCGGGCTTCTTGACCTCGCCGAAGGACCACTCGCGAATCTTCTCGGGCGCCGCGATCGAGATCCGGAGAGCGGTGAACGCGAGCGGATCCTTGGGCTTCTCGAACAGATTGTATAAATCGCGCAATACCTTCCCCCTACTGCTAGGTCCGGTCTTCGATGAGATCGATGTCGAGGCCGAGCGCCTGAAGCTCCTTCACCAGGACGTTGAAGGACTCCGGAAGGCCGGGCTCGAGCACGTTTTCGCCCTTGACGATGGATTCATAGATCCGCGTCCGACCGAGCACGTCGTCGGACTTGACCGTCAGGAACTCCTGGAGGGCGAACGCGGCTCCGTAGGCCTCCATCGCCCACACCTCCATTTCGCCCAGGCGCTGGCCGCCGAACTGCGCTTTGCCTCCGAGCGGCTGCTGGGTGACGAGGCTGTACGGCCCGATGCTGCGTGCGTGGATCTTGTCGTCGGCCAGGTGGTGGAGCTTCATCATGTAGAGCACTCCGACGGTGACTTCCGAATCGAAGGGATCTCCGGAGCGCCCGTCGAAGAGCACCGTCTGGCCCGTGAGCGGCAGCCCGGCGCGCTCCAGCTCGCCGCGAACCTCGTCCTCCTTCGCGCCGTCGAAGACCGCCGTCGACATGTGGATGCCGCCGCGGACCTTCTCGGCCCACGCACGCAGGGTCTCCGGCGTCGTCGCATCCAGCCGCTTCGAAATCTGCTCGTCGGCGTAGATCTCCCGGAGGGTCTCGCGGAGCGTCTCCGGTTCGATGTCCGCTCGAGCCGCCAGCAGCGCATCGACCTGCTGCCCGAGGCCGTGCGCGGCCCAACCCAGGTGCGTCTCCAGGATCTGGCCGACGTTCATTCGGGACGGGACGCCCAGCGGGTTGAGCACGATGTCGACGGGCGTGCCGTCGGCCGTGTAGGGCATGTCCTCTTCGGGGAGGATCCGGGAGATCACGCCTTTGTTGCCGTGGCGGCCGGCCATCTTGTCGCCCACCGAGAGCTTCCGCTTGATGGCCAGATACACCTTCACCATCTTGAACACGCCGGGAGGAAGCTCGTCGCCCTTCTTGAGGCGTGCGATCTTCTCGTCGAAGACAGCCTTGATCACGCCCGCCTGCTCTTCGACGCCGGCGAAGACCCGGTCCACCTGCTCCTGCAGCCGCGCATCGGACACCTGGATGTCCTTCCAGCGCCGGGACGGAAGCCCGTCGAGCGCCGCCGTGGTGATCACCGCGTTCGCGTCGATCCAGGTCAGGTTCCGGCGCTCGTCGGCGACGCGGTTTGCGGCCCGCTTGCCCGTGATCAGCTCGCGCACCTTGTTCATCCCGCTGGCGCGGATGATCCGGACCTCGTCTTCCTGGTCCTTGCGCAGTCGCTCGATCTCCGACTCCTCGATCGCCTGCGCCCGCTCGTCCTTCTCGACGCCGCGGCGCGAGAAGACCTGGGCGCCGATCACCGTTCCGCTCACGCCGGGCGGCACGCGCAGCGAGGTATCGCGGACGTCGCCGGCCTTCTCGCCGAAGATGGCCCGCAGCAGGCGCTCCTCGGGCGAGAGCTGCGTTTCGCCCTTCGGCGTGATCTTTCCCACCAGGACGTCGTCCGGGCCCACTTCGGCGCCGATCCGCACGATGCCGGACTCGTCCAGGTCGCGGAGCGCTTCCTCTCCGACGTTGGGGATGTCGCGGGTGATCTCCTCCTTGCCGAGCTTCGTGTCGCGCGCGACGCACTCGAACTCCTCGATGTGGATCGAGGTGTACGAGTCGTCCTTCACGACCCGTTCGGAGATGAGGATCGAGTCCTCGAAGTTGTATCCGGCCCAGGGCATGAACGCGACGACGACGTTCCGGCCGAGCGCGAGCTCGCCGCTCTCCGTCGCGGGCCCGTCGGCGATGACCTGCCCCTTCTTCACCCGCTCTGCGCGCTTCACGATCGGCTTCTGGTTGATGCAGGTGTTCTGGTTGGACCGCTGGTACTTGATCAGGTTGATGATGTCGATGTTGGATGCGGTTCCGTCGTCCTCGTCCGGCTTGACCACGATGCGGGAGGCGTCCACCGACTCCACGACGCCGTCCCGCTTTGCAACCACGGTCACGCCCGAGTCCCTGGCCACGACCGCCTCCATGCCGGTCCCGATCAGCGGTGCCTCCGTTCGCAGCAGGGGGACGGCCTGCCGCTGCATGTTCGAGCCCATCAGCGCCCGGTTGGCGTCGTCGTTCTCGAGGAAGGGGATCAACGACGCAGCCACCGAGACCAGCTGGTTCGGCGACACGTCCATCATCTGGACTTCGGAGGGCGTCGCCATCACGAAGTCGCCTCGGCGGCGTGACTGCACGGTCTCGCGCAGGTAATGCCCCTCCTCGTCGAGGGGCGCATTGGCCTGGGCGATGGCCATGTTCTCCTCGTCCAGGGCGGAGAGGTATCTCACCTCGCCGGAGACCCTGGAATTCTCCACGACGCGATACGGCGTCTCGATGAAGCCGAGGTCGTTGACGCGAGCGTACGTCGAGAGCGACGCGATCAGCCCGATGTTGGGGCCCTCGGGCGTCTCGATCGGACAGATGCGACCGTAGTGCGTGGGGTGGACGTCGCGCACCTCGAAACCCGCGCGCTCCCGCGTCAGGCCCCCCGGCCCGAGGGCCGACAGCCGGCGCTTGTGGGTCACGGCCGAGAGGGGATTCGTCTGGTCCATGAACTGGGACAGCTGGCTGGACCCGAAGAACTCCTTCACGACGGCCGACACCGGCTTGGAGTTGATCAGGTCGTGGGGCATCAGCGTCTCGATCTCCTGGAGCGACATGCGCTCCTTGATCGCCCGCTCCATCCGGACGAGGCCGATGCGGTACTGGTTCTCGAGAAGCTCGCCGACGACGCGTACGCGCCGGTTGCCCAGGTGGTCGATGTCGTCGACGTGCTTCTCCGTATCCATCCCGTTCTTCAGGTCGACGAGGTACTTGAACGCCGCCAGGATATCGTCGGGGCGCAGGGTCGGGAGATCCCGGAGGGCGATCTCCGTGGTCGGCCCATTGGGCCCGGACGGCTGGAACTCGACGCGCTCGTTGGCGTCGAAACCCAGCTTGTGGTTGACCTTGAGTCGGCCGACCCGCGACAGGTCGTAGCGCTCGGGGTTGAAGAACAGGTTCCGGAAGAGGTTCGTCGCCGTTTCGACCGTGGGCGGATCCCCGGGACGCAGGCGCCGGTAGATCTCGATGATCGCCTCTTCCTGGGTCAGCGTCTTGTCCGCGAGCAGCGTGTCCCGCATCGCGGTCCCTGTCGTCAGCGGGTCGAGGTAGAGCAGCCGGAAGCTGTCGATGCCCCGAAGCTTGAGCTCGTCCAGGTGCGCCTGGGTCAGGTCCTCGTTGCACTCGAAGATGACCTCTCCCGTCGACTCGTCGACGATGTCCTCGGGAGCGACGCGCTTTACGGTATCGGTGCGGATCAGGTCGTCGATGCCGACCGAAATCTCCTGGATCCCGGCCTCGAGGATCTTCCGAACCGCCACCGCCGTGAACTTGCGGTCCTTCTTCACGAGAACGGTCCCGTCCGCGTGTCGGATCTCGCGCGTGCACCGCTGCCCCACGAGCAGCTCGGGCACGACGGACTTCGTGATCTTCTTGCCGTCGATCTGGACCAGCTCGGCCTTGTAGAAGTGTCCCAGCAGGTCCTCGGTGGTGTAGCCGAGCGCCTTCAGCAGGATGGTCCCGTGCAGCTTGCGGCGGCGGTCGATGCGCGCGAAGAGCAGGTCCTTGTGGTCGAACTCCAGGTCCAGCCACGACCCGCGGTACGGGATGATCCGGCACGAGTAGATCTTCTTGCCGGAGGCGGAAACGGTGGTGGAGATCGTGGTGTCGTAGAAGATGCCCGGCGACCGGTGGAGCTGTGAGACGATCACCCGCTCGGTGCCGTTGATGATGAAGGTGCCGTTCTCGGTCATGATCGGGATTTCCCCGAAGTAGACCTCCTGCTCCTTGACGTCGCGGATGGCCTGAGACCCTTCGGTGTCGTCCCACGCCACGAGGCGGATCGTCACCTTGAAGGGCGCGGCGTAGGTCATCCCGCGCTGCAGGCACTCCTGAACGTCGTACTTCGGCTCTTCGAGCGTGTAGCCGACGAACTCGAGGGATGCGGAGTCGTTGAAGTCCTTGATCGGGAAGACGGAGTTGAACACCGCTTGCAGGCCGACGTTCTCCCGCTTCTCCGACTCGACGTGGGTCTGGAGGAATCGCTCAAAGGTTCGCTTCTGGATCTCGATCAGGTTCGGGATCTCGAGGATCGAGGGCATCTTCGAGAAGTCTTTGCGGAATCGAGATGCGGTCTCGGAGTTGAGATTCTGAATCACGGGTTCGCCTCGGCCTCCGACTCGAATGGACACAACGAAAGCGCCCGCCCACGAGGCGGGCCCACCCGGCCTGCGTTCCTATTTCACGTCCACCTGTCCTCCGGCGCCTTCGATCTGCTCCTTGATCTTGGCGGCCTCCTCCTTGGACACGGCCTCCTTGATGGCGCTCGGCGCGCTCTCGACGAGATCCTTGGCTTCCTTGAGGCCGAGGCCCGTGATGGCCCGCACCTCCTTGATGACCTGGATCTTCTTGTCGCCGATGGCCACGAGCAGCACGTCGAACTCGTCCTTCTCTTCCGCAGCCGCCTCGGCCGGGCCCGCGGGGCCGGCGGCCATGGCCACGGGGGCGGCTGCCGAGACGCCCCACTTCTCCTCGAGGAGCTTGGCGAGCTCGGCCGCCTCCATGACGGTGAGGCTCGACAGCGAATCTACGATCGTGTTCAGATCAGCCATGTTCGTTCGACCCTTTCATCGTTCGCCCGTTCCGGGCGGCTCGAGCGGAACCGTCTCCGCCGAATGCTGGAATCACCCCTCGCCCTGCTCGCCGCGCGCCGCGAGCGCGCGCGCGAGCTGTGCCCCCGGCTCGGTCAGAAGCCGGGCGATCTTCGTCGCCGGCGCCTGTACGAGTCCCACGATCCTGGCTCGCAGCACCTCCAGGGGCGGCAGCGTCGCGAGCGCGGCGATCTGGACCTCGTCGATGGGATGGCCCTCGAGCAGCCCCCCCTTCAGCTCGAACGCCTCGTGGTCCTTCGCGAAGTCGACGAGGATCCTGGCCAGTCTCAGCGGGTCTCCGAAGGAGATCGCCACCGCCGTCGGTCCCGAGAAGCACTCCACGATGCCGGCGGCATCGGTGTCGACACTGGCGCGACGCAGGACCGTGTTCTTCGCAACCCGGTACTCGAACTCGCCCTGCCCCTCGCCGCGGATCCGGCCCCGCAGCTGATTCGCCGCCTTGACGTCGATCCCACGGTAGTCGGCCAGGTAGACACACGTGGCCCGGCCAAACTTCTCCGTCAGCTCGGCGACCTGGTGTTCCTTCTGCTCGCGCGTCAGCACCGCATCGTCTCCTATGCCGCCATCACCGAGGAAACGCTCGCCGTATCGATCCGAACGCCCGGACCCATGGTGGTCGAGATCGCGATCTTCTTGAGGTAGACGCCCTTGCTCGCCGCCGGCTTTGCCTTGACGACGACCTCGATCAGGGTGGCGGCATTCTCGATCAGCTGTCTCGACTCGAAGGATCGCCGTCCGATCGAGACGTGGATGATCCCCGACTTGTCGACGCGGTATTCGATCTTTCCCGCCTTGTGCTCCTGGACGGCACTCGCCACGTCCATCGTCACCGTTCCGAGCTTCGGGTTCGGCATCAGGCCCCGCGGACCCAGGATCTTCCCGAGTCGGCCGACCACGCTCATCATGTCGGGCGTCGCGATCACACGATCGAACTCCAGCCAGTTCTCGCTTTGGATCTTCTTGGCGAGATCTTCGCCTCCCACGTGGTCGGCGCCGGCCTCCTGAGCCTCCTTCTCCTTGTCGCCCTTCGCGAAGACGAGGACTCGCATCTCCTTCCCCGTGCCGTGGGGAAGGACGATCGCGCCCCGAACCATCTGGTCCGCGTGCTTCGGATCGACGCCGAGGTTGATGGCGAGATCGACGCTCTCGTCGAACTTCAGCGCGGGAAAGCCCTTCAACAGGTCCACCGCCTCTTCGAGCCGATAGAGCTTCGAAGCGTCGATCGCCTCGTTCGCGGCCCGGTACCGCTTGCTGGCGCGCGCCGCCATCGTGTCAGCCCTCCACCACTTCGATGCCCATCGACCGCGCCGTGCCCTCGATGATGCGAACCGCCATCTCGACTTCATGCGCGTTGAGGTCCGGCCGCTTCATCTCGGCGATCTCGCGGACCTGCCTGGAAGTCACCGTCCCCACCTTCTCGCGGTTCGGCTCGCCGGAGCCCTTGGCGATCTTCGCCGCGCGCTTGAGCAGCACCGCCGCCGGCGGCGTCTTGAGCTCGAAGGTGAACGACCGATCCGCGTAGATCGTGACGACGGCCGGAATGATCAGGCCGGCCTTCTCCTGCGTTCGAGCGTTGAACGCCTTGCAGAACTCCATGATGTTGACACCGTGCTGGCCCAGCGCCGGGCCGACGGGCGGCGACGGATTGGCCTGCCCCGCCGGACACTGAAGCTTCACGATCGCCACGACTTTCTTGGCCACGCCCTGCTCCCCTTCAAGCCTTCTCGACGTTCGTGTAATCGAGCACGACCGGCGTGGCGCGACCGAACACGTGCACCATGACGCGCAGCTTCTCCTTTTCGGTCATCACCTCGTCCACGTAGCCCGAGAAATTGGCAAAGGGTCCGTCGACCACGCGCACGTTCTCGCCCTCGTCGAACTGGATCTTCGGCTTGGGCTTGGCGGCGCCCTCCTTGATCTGCTGCGTCATCCGCGCAACTTCGTCGTCGGAGATCGGCGGGGGCTTCTTGTCGCCCCCCACGAAGCCCGTGATCTTCGGAGTGCCCCGGACGACGTGCCAGGTTTCGTCGTTGAGCTCCATCCGCACCAGGATGTAGCCCGGGAAGTACTTCCGCTTGGAGGTGCGCTTCGAACCCTTCACCATCTCGACGACGGTCTCTTCGGGAATCAAGACCTCGTCGAACTGGTCCTCCTTGCCCATGGCCTTGGCTCGGTCCAGGAGCGAGCGCATCGCCTTCTGCTCGTGTCCCGAGTAGGTATGGACGATGTACCACTGCTTCGCCATCACGCCCCCGCGCCCGATCGCCGCTTAGGGAAGCACGAACTGGATCAGCCGACCCAGCACCAGGTCGACCAGACTCAGGGCCGACGTGACCACCGCCACCACGACGACCACTCCGATCGTCCCGGCCACGGCCTCTTTCTGGGTGGGCCACGCCACCTTCCGAAACTCCGCACGCACCTCGAGAACGAACTGCCGGGCGTCCTCGAACCAGACGACCGGATTCCACTGCATCGTGCTGGCCACCGTCGCTCCTCGTACAGCCTGGCAGGCGCGGAGGGACTCGAACCCCCAACCCCCGGATTTGGAGTCCGGTGCACTACCAGTTGTGCTACGCGCCTCCAGAACTCGCCGATGGCGAGCCGAAGGCTCGCCGTGCGGGCGGGGCGGGCCGTGCCCGCCGAGCGCCCGCCTACTCGATGATCTCCGACACCACCCCGGCGCCGACCGTGCGGCCGCCTTCGCGGATCGCGAAGCG
>JAOTUO010000310.1 GCA_029863845.1 Myxococcales bacterium | reverse complement strand
CGCGGGGAGAGGATGTCGAAGCCCTCGCCCCGGAGCTCCTCGGACAGCCGCTCCCCCACGTCGCGCAGCCGCCGCAGGCTCGTGAACAGCCCCAGGGTGCGGCCGCCCAGCCGGCGCGTGAGGTCCGCGATGACCGCCGTCGTCGCCTCGACCAGGTCGCTGTCGCCGGGCAGGGCGACCACCCGCATGTTCTCGGCGTAGGGAAAGGGGCTCTCCACGCTGAGCCGGTTCACGGGGTCGTCGCCGGCGGCCTCGATCTCGAGCTCTCCCAACGCGGCGAACGGATCGCCCGTGACGAAGAGGCTGGCGGAGACACAGACCAGAGCGTCGAGCCGTTCCAGGAATCGCTCGTGGAATGGCGCGGCCGGAGAGACGGCGCGCACGACCAGACGCCAGCGCTCGAAGGGCGGCGCCAGTCGCTCGAAGGCCGCCACTGCGTCCTCGCTCGCGCCGGCGAAAGCGCCTTCGAGGGCTCCGGCCGCCGTCCGGAGCTCCGCCGCGGCGCGCTCGACGGCCCCGTTCTCGTCTTCGTCGCCCTCGTGCCCGCCGTTCAGGCGGTCGGCCATGTCGGCGGCGTCGCGCAAACGCTGCGCGGCGCACGCAGCCAGGTCCGCCGCCTCGGGGAACACGCGCTCCGCGTTGGCGGGGAGCTGGACCTCGCCGTACTCGCTGGCGCTCCCGGCCAGGGAGCGGCCGAGGGCGCTGAGGTCCTGGTGTACGGCGCGGCGCAAGGCTCGGACGTCGCTCTCGACGCCGCGGCGTCGACTCTTCGCGAGCAACGCGTCGCCGCGTCGGCCCTCGGCCGGACGCCCGAAGAGGTCGTCGACCCGCTCGAGCACCTCGTCGGGACGCACCTCGCGGGCGTAGACCTCGTCGGCCACACCGGTGAGCTCGTGGGCCTCGTCCACGACCGCCACGTCGAAGGGCGGGTAGTCCGGCGGCCAGCGCAGGAGCAGGTCATGGTTCGCCACGACGAGGTGGGCCTCGGCCAGGGCCTGCCGGCGGCGGCCGAGCGGACACGAGCGCTCGACGGCGCACTGCTCGCGCGTGCACTGCTCGGCGCGGCTCGCGACCGAGCGCCGCAGCAGATCCCGCAGCGCGGGGAACCGGAAGAGCAGGGCGCCGGGAATCGTTCCCACCTCGCCGTGGTGACGCGTGCGCGCACACGCGGCCAGCGCCGCGTAGGCGAGCCGATCCTCGGCGAAGATGCGCGGCTCGCGTCCCTCGGCGAGCACCTGGGACAGGCGGCGCGCACAAGCGTAGTTGGCGCGGCCCTTGATCGAGAGCGCGCGGATTGGGGAGTGGCCGAGCATCGAGGCCGCCGCGGGAATGTCCTTGGTGAGAAGCTGATCCTGGAGCATCTTGGTGCGGGTCGAGATCACGACCGGCTCTCGCACGCCCGCGGCGGCGCGCTCGGCGGCGAAGGGAATCGCGGCCGCGAGATACGCGAGCGACTTCCCGACGCCCGTGCCCCCCTCGAGCAGCAGGCGACCGCCGTCGGCGAGCGTGCGGACGAAGGCGCGCGCCATGCGGATCTGCTGCTCCCGCACCCGGTAGCCGGGAACGTGGCGGCGCCCCCGGTCCGCGTCCGCCAGCGCCTCCGCGATCGCGTCTTCGTCGAAGGGAACCGGCGCCTCCTCGCTCGGGGGGATGGCGACAAACGGGTCGCCGGCCTCCCCGATGCGAAAGGTCGGCGCCGTCTCCAGCAGCGGCAGCCACGGCGACTCGGGCGCGTAGGTCTCGAGGGCGCCCCGGGCGACCCCGTACCGGGGCTCCCCCCGGCGCGCCCCGATCGCCGCTTGGGAGAGCACACCCAGCGTGTCGAGCGCGTCGGCGAGGGCGCGGTGACGCTCCTCGCGCTGCAACATCGCGCGGCTGAAGGTTTCCAGGCGAAGGTCGGGCGCGTCGGGATGCGTGATCGAGAGCAGATCCTGCGTGTCGAGGTAGCGCAGCTTCTCGAGCGTCGGGGACACGAAGCGCGAGAGGAAGTGGCGCTCGAAGTCGGCGTTGTGGGCGACCACGGTGCGGCCGGCGAGCGCCTCGGCGATCGCCGGCGCCAGGCTCTCGATCGCGGGAGCGCCGGCGACGTCCGCATCGGCGAGTCCGGTCAGGCGCTGCACGGCCCGGGGAACCGGGCCGACCGGGCGCACCAGGCTCTCCAGCGTCGTGAGCGTCGTGCCCCCGGCTTCGACGAGGACGATCCCGACCTCCAGGATCTCCGCACCGCGGTCGTCCGACAGGCCGGTCGTCTCGAGGTCTACGACGGCCAAGGGGGCCGTCGCCCCCACGAAGCCCGCGAGCGCAGTGAGGTCGATTCCCCATTCGCCGGGGGAGCCTTCGGCAGCCGCGAGAGAAGCGTTGCCGCTAGACGTAGATCCCGCCCTTGAATTCGCGATCCTGGCGAATGATGACGTTCACCAGGGCCGGCTTGCCGGACGCGGCGGCGCGCTCGAGCGCGGGCCGGATCTCTTCCGGGCGCTCGACGTACTCGCCGTGGCCTCCGAGCGCCTCCACGACCTTGTCGTAGCGCGTGTAGTTCAGCAGCGTGCCCGTGAGCCGGTCCTGCCCGAGGATCTGGCCTTGGGGGCGCATCATCTGCCCCCACGCGGCGTCGTTGCCGACGATCCCGACGATCGGCAGACCGAAGCGGACGGCCGTGTCGTACTCGAAGCCGTTGAGGCCGAAGGAGCCGTCGCCGTAGACGATCAACACCCGCTTGTCGGGGTTGGCCAGCTGCGCGGCGAGGGCAAAGGGCATGCCGACCCCCAGGGTCCCCAGGGGTCCGGGGTCCATCCAGGCGCCCTCCCGCTTCACCGGGATGATCTTGGCGGCGGTGGCGACGATGTCGCCGCCGTCGCCGATCACGACCGGATCGTCGAGCGTGTCGAGCCAGTCGCGCACCTCGCGGCACATTCGCTGCGGATCGACGGGAACCTCGTCGCTGCCCAGCGCCGCCTCGACCTTCTTCTCGGCCTCGACCTCGATCGCGCGAAGCTGGTCGCGCCAGGCGGAGAAGTCGAGAGCGATCCCCTGGTTCTTCATCTCCTCGGCGAGCAGGTCGAAGCTGCAGGCGAGGTTCCCGACGAGGGGTACGTCCGCCGAGCGGTTCTGTCCGATCAACGTGGCGTCCATCTCGAGCTGGATGATCTTGGCGTCGGACGGGATCGTCTGGCCGAAGCGCATCCGGAAGTCGAGCAGCGTTCCGGCCAGGACGATGCAGTCGATCCGCTGGAGCGCATCGCGGCGGGACCGATTGAGAAACTCCGGACAATCCGGCCGAACGGTTCCCCGCCCCATGCCGTTGGTGTAGGTGGGAATGTGGGTCTCGTGGATGAAGCGACCCATCTCGGCGGTGGCGCGCGACCACTTCACGCTGGTGCCGGCCATCAGCATCGGACGCTGCGCGGCCCGCAGCAGCTCGATCGCCTCCCGCACCTGCTCGCGGTCGGGAGACAGGCGCGGCGACTCGGTGCGGATCCGGGGAATCGGAGCTTCGTTCTCCTCGCACTGCCCCATGAACACGTCCATGGGGATCTCGAGGAACGCGGGGCCGGGGATCCCCGAGACCGCGTGTCGGATCGCGAGCTCGATGTACTCCGGGATCCGGTGCGTCTGGTAGACGGCGTCGGCGAACTTGGTGATGGGCCGCATCACGCCGATGTGGTCCATCTCCTGCAGAGAGCCCCGCCGCAGGTTGTTGAACGGACCCTGTCCCCCGATCACCAGGATCGGCGAGTTCGCGCGCCAGGCGTTGGCGACGCCGGTTACTCCGTCGGTCACGCCGGGGCCGGCCGTGACGGCGGCGACGCCGATCCCGCCGGGGTTGCAGCGCGCCCAGGCATCGGCTGCGTGCACCGCCGCCTGCTCGTGACGGACGTCGACGATTCGGATGTCCTCGTCGATGCAGCCGTCGTAGAGCGGCATGATGTGGCCGCCGGAGAGCGTGAACACGCACTCGACGCCCGCCTGCTTGAGCGCGCGGGCCGCGAGCTTTCCCCCGTGTACGGGCATATCGACACCTCGGTGCGCTGAGAGCGCACCGACGGTATCACCGGCTCGGCGATGCGGTCAAATCACCTCGGCAGCGCGACGGGAGACCGCGGACGGGCCGTGCCCGCCGTCGGTCCACGGACGATTAGCTGCCGGTCTTGAACTCGGAGCGCCGGTTGTAGCGCCAGGCCGACTCGTCGTGACCCATCACCGCCGGCTTGGCCTCGCCGAAGCTCACGATCTCCATGCGCCTCGACGACACGCCGAGATCCGACAGGTAGCGCTTGACGGCCCGCGCCCGCTGCTCACCGAGCGCGAGGTTGTACTCCTCACTGCCCCGCTCGTCACAGTAGCCCTCGATGATGACGACGCCCCATTGCTCGTTTTCCATGATCGCCTTGGCGTTGGACCGGAGCAGGGGCTTCGCATCCGCTCGGATGTCGTAGCGATTGAAGTCGAAGTAGACAGGCTCGAGCGACGGTGCCGCCGTCCCGGTGCGCCGCGGCGCGTCCGGCCGCACGGGCTGGTCGCGGAACTCGCTTCCGGTGGTGCTCGGCGGAGAAACAATCGGTGCCTCCTTCGTCGCGCAAGCAGTCGTGACCAGCGCCAGCACGGCCGAAGCCGCCATGGCCCATCGCACTGTGGTTCGAAGCTCCATGCGTCACCCCTCCCAAGACCCCCCGGGTCTCCCCGGAGCTTCAGGTCTTTCTGACATCGTGTGTGTCCCCGGCGCCGAGCGCCCCGGGGCCCCATTCCCCGCACGCCGCCCCGTGGGCTCGGACTTCCCTAGTTACCGCCCCCGGTCGGCTTCGGGCAAACATTGTGTGGACTTGAGCGCCCGGCCGCAAGCCACCC
>JAOTUO010000309.1 GCA_029863845.1 Myxococcales bacterium | reverse complement strand
GGGCCAAAGCCGACCGAGCTGGGCTACTTCCACCAACTGGTGGAGCGCTTCCGGACGCTGCCGAAGGTGACGATCGGGAAGATCGAGGGCCGCGCGCGCGGCGGGGGCAGCGAGTTCCTGCTCTCGCTCGATTTGCGCTTCGGCGCCGTCGGTCGTGCTGTGCTCTCGCAGCCCGAGGTGGCGCTGGGCATCATTCCGGGAGGCAGCGGCACGCAGCGACTGCCCCGTCTGATGGGGCGGGGCCGGGCGCTCGAGGTCATCCTCGGCTGCGAAGACTTCGACGCGGAGCTGGCCGAGCGCTACGGCTACATCAACCGCGCGCTTCCGCCGGGCGAGCTCTCGCCCTTCGTGGAACGCCTCGCGCGGCGCATCGCGTCGTTCCCGGCCGAGGCGATCGCCCTCGCGAAGGCGTCGGTGGACGCCGCCGAGCTTCCGACGCAAGAGGGTCTGCGCGAGGAGGCCCACGCATTCCAGCGTGTGCTGGCCACGCCCGCGGCCCGCGAGCGGATGGCGGCCTTCCTCGCGGCCGGGGGGCAGACGCCGGCGGTAGAGTTGAATCTGGGCGCGTGGATCGACAAGATGGTTCCGGGGGCGGACGCGGAGGGACGATCGTGAGCGGATCCCGGCGCTTCGAAAAGCGCGTGGCGCTCGTGACGGGTGCGGCCAGCGGAATCGGCAAGGCGACGGCCCTGAAGCTGGCCGGCGAGGGCGCGGCCGTGGCCGTCGTCGATCGCGACGCCGAGGGCGCCGAGGCGACCCGCAAGGAGATCGACGGCCTCGGGGCGCGCGGCTTCGCGACGGTCTGCGACGTCTCGCGCAGCGCGGAGGTCGCCGCGGCGGCGAGCGCCGTCGAGCGCGAGCTCGGGCCCGTCGACGTGCTCGCCAATGTGGCGGGGATCGGAGACCCAGCCGGCTTCGATCGCATCGAGGAAATCGACGACGCGGGCTGGGACCGCATTCTCGCGGTGAACCTCAGCGGCCCCTTCTACTGGTGTCGCGCGCTCCTGCCCGGCATGGCGGAGCGCGGGCGTGGGGCGGTGGTGAACGTCTCGTCCCTCGCCGGCCGTTGGAAGAGCGCGAACGCGGGCGTCTCGTATTCGTCGAGCAAGGCGGGTCTGCTCGGCCTCACGCGTCACCTCGCCGTCGCCTACGGGCGGCGCGGTGTGCGGGTGAACGCCATCTGTCCGGGCGGCGTCGACACACCGATGATTCGGAGCGCGGCGGCGCTGGAGCGGAGCGCCGAGGCCGAGGCGGCCCTGCGCGAGCGGCTCGACGCCTACCGCTACTTCATGCCCATCCAGCGGCTCTCGACGCCCGAGGAGCAGGCTGCCGCCGTCGCCTTTCTCGCCAGCGAAGACGCCTCCTACATCAACGGCGTGTCGCTCGACACGAACGGCGGCCTCTACGTCGCCTGAACCAGGAGAATCCCCCATGGCGCGCCTGCCGCTCGTCGATGCCGCGACCGCGCCCGATCCCGTGCGCGAAGCGCTGGAGAGGGTGCCGGTCCAGCTGAACATCTTCCGCATGATGGCGCACGCCGAGACCTGCTTCCGGCCGCTGATGCGCCTGGGGGCCGCGATCCTGGGCCGCCAGAAGCTGGACCCGCGGCTGCGGGAGCTGGCGATCCTCGACATCGCCCAGCGCTCGGGGAGCGACTACGAGTGGACCCAGCACGACCCGATCGGGAGGGCGATGGGGATCACGGCGGCCCAGATGGCGGCGCTCGCGCGCGGCGACATCGAGGCCGAATGCTTCGACGACGTCGATCGGCTCGTGCTGCGCTTCACGGTCGAGGTGGTCGAGCGCGTGAAGGCCTCGGACGCGGTCTTCGCCGAGATGCGGCGCCACTTCTCGCCGCAGGAGATCGTCGAGCTGATCCTGGCGATCGGGTTCTACATGACGGTGGCGCGGCTCCTCGAGACGACGGAGGTGGATCAGGATCCGCCCGCCGGCACGAAGATCGTCGAAGCCGCCTCCTGAGGCGGGTCGGAAGCGCCGGATCGGATCGGAGCCGTCCCAGGCGCGCGCAGTCCTCGATGCCGCGCACGACGTAGCCGTTCTGTCGGGCGCTCCCGAAGGTGCGTTTCACGCCCCCACTCTCCCGGTTCCGAACCGCTTCTCCGTCGTCGGCGCCATCCGCTCAAGTGAACGGGTGAATGGGCCGTTTACCCAGGGGTTCAACTGCGTTCGGGGTCGGGCTTGCGGGCGGTCAGGAGAATGCGGTCACCGTGGGTCACGACGCTCGTCGTCGCCGCCGCCGCCGGCTGTGTGATCGCGAGCGGCGCCGTGGCGCCGCTCGAGCGTCTGGTTGCGGACGCCTGCGTGCGCATCGCGGCGATGGATCCGCCCGCGCCTCCGAGCGAATTTCCCGACGTGGTGCTGGTGACGCTCGACGCCCAGAGCCTCCGCTCCTTCCCCGAGTGGCCCTGGCCGCGCCGCCTGTACGCACGGGCGGTGCGCAACCTCGACACCGCCGGCGTCAAGGCGATCGGGTTCGACATCGACTTCTCGACGCCTCGCGACCCGGCGAGCGACGCCGAATTTGCGGACGCCGTGCGCCGATCGGGCAAGGTGGCGCTGGCCGCGTACCGCCAGGTGCAGGAGGTGCGGCGCGGCGTCGAGGTCGAGATCGCGAGCCTGCCGATCCCGTCGCTCGCCGAGGGCGCCGCCGCCATGGGGAGCGTGCTCGTTCCGGTCGATCCCGACGGCGTCGTGCGGCGCGCGCCGCGCGCGAGCGCCATCGGCGGCGATGCCATCGTCTCCCTCGCCGAGGCGACCCTGTCCGTGGCCATCGGGCCCGCCCCCCGGACCGTTGGACCGGAGACCTTCTACCTGGATTACCGGCGCGCCGATCCCCCCATTCGCCGGATCCCGATCGCCGACGTCATCGAGGGCCGCTTCGACCCGCGCGAGGTGGCCGGTCGCGTCGTCTTCGTCGGCGCCACCGCCATCGAGTTCCAGGATCTGTGGTCGACACCCCTGGGGCCGGCGCGACCGGGCGTGTGGATCCAGGCGGTCGCCTACCGGACGCTCGCGGCCGAGCGCGCCGGCGCCGCAGTCCTGGGCCCCGTCTCCCGCGGCGCGCAGTTCGGGCTGGTCCTGCTGCTGGCGGCGGCGGCGGCCCGCGTCGGCACGCGCTCGCACGCCCGGCGTCTCACGGGCCTCGCGCTGCTGGCCGCCGGGTTCGCGGCGGTCAGTCTGTTTGCGCTCGTCCACCTCGGCGTGCTGGTGAATCTCGTGGTTCCGGGCGGTGTCCTGCTGTTGCAGTACGTGCTGGGCCTCGAACGGGTGCGACGCCGCTTCGGCCGCCGCCTGGCGCAGCGGGATCACTCCCTCACCACGCTATTTCGTGTCGGTGAAGTCGCGGCGACGCCGGGCGGTCGCGACGCACTGGGCGTGGCCCTCGGGCTCCTCGGCGACGTGGTCGACGCCAGCGGTGTGGCTCTGCTGCGCGCCTCTGCCGAGGGCTCGCTCGACGCCCGGCGCCTCGAATGGCGGCGCAAGGGAAGCGGCGCCATCGGCGACACGGCTACCGCCGCGGAGGTTCTCGCGGCGGGCGAGGTTCGCGTCTACGAGGGCAGGAGACCCGGCACCTCCGAGGGTGGGCTCGCCGTCTACGCGCCGCTCTTCGCCGGAGACGCGTCGGTCGGCGTGCTCGTCGTCGAGCGAAGCGCGCCCGATCCCCTGGACGCGACGCAGGTCCGGACGATCGCCACCGTCGGCACCCAGATCGCGCTGTCGGTGGAGAATCTGCGCCTGATCGAGGGTCTGCGGGCCACCTTCGATTCGTCCATCGAGGCGATCGGGAGCGCCGTCGAAGCGCGCGACGGCTATACGGAGAGTCACTGCCGCCGGCTCGCGCTGTTCTCGACGAACATGGCGGGCCGTCTCGGCCTCGACGAAGACGAGATCGAGGCGATCCGCATCGGCGCACTGCTCCACGACGTCGGAAAGATCGGCGTTCGCGACGAGATCATGCTCAAGCAGGACCGCTTCAGCGCGGAGGAGATGGCCGAGATGATGAGCCACGCGCCCATCGGACACCGCATCTGCTCGGCGATCCACGGCCTCTCCCCGACGACCCTCGCCTGTGTGCGCCACCACCACGAGCGCTGGGACGGAAGCGGCTACCCCGATGGCCTGCGCGGCGAGGAGATCCCGCTCGCCGCGCGCATCGTGACCGTCGTCGACGTCTGGGACGCGCTGTCCACGGCGCGTCCCTACAAGCCCGCCTACGCGCAGGAACGCGTACACGTTCTGCTGAACAAGGGACGCGGCAGTCAGTTCGATCCGGCGCTCGTCGACCTCTTCTTCAGCGTCCTCGACGAGGACGGCGAGGAGATGGTCGCCCTGATCGACGACGCGACGGGGGAGGGCGAATGAACGTCGCGCACGGCCTCGTGGCCGCGCTGACCCTCGGGCTCGCCCTCGCGCCGCTTCCCGCGCGCGCGGAGGCCGCCTCGGAGATCGAGCGCCTCGAGGAAGCCGTGGCGAGGCACCCGGGCGACGCGGACCTGGTCTGGGCGCTCGCGACGCGCCTGGCCGAGGCGGACCGCAAGTCCGACGCCGTCGCGCTGCTCGCGGTGTACGTCGAGCGCTGGCCCGAGCGGCGCTCCGACTCCGAGCTCACGCTCGGACGCTGGCTCTACGACCTCGGCCGGGACGGCGAGGCCCTGCGCCACCTCGAGCGAGCCGTCGCGCGCGACGGCGCATCCGGCGCCGCCCACTTCCACCTGGCGCTCGCACTGAAGCGCCTGGGTCGTCACGACGAGGCCGACGCCCATTTCCAGCGGGCCGAACGCGCGGAGTCCGAGCTCCGCGCCGAGGCGCTGATCATGCGCGCCCTG
>JAOTUO010000308.1 GCA_029863845.1 Myxococcales bacterium | reverse complement strand
ACGCGACCTCCGAAGGCGAACCGGAGACCCACCAGATCGATGGCGGCTCTCTCGCGATAGGCGACGAGAACCGTGAGCGCGATGCCGGAGGCCATCAGCGGACCCGGAACGAGTTGTGCGTCGACCAGCAGCAGAACCGGTGCCGCAATCAGACCCAGACCGAATCCCACCGACGCCTGAACGGACGAGCCCACCGCGACCACCGCGAAGACCGTCACGACCTCGGACGGACCGAGCGGAAACGACAGCACCTTCCCCTCCACGGTCTGGGAGTCCGGAAGAGACCTTAACGAAGATTCCGAGATCCTCGCTCCGGAGCGGAGTATGCGGGCGCAGGAACGGGCAATCCAAGGCGAGGCAGACGTAGAAGCAACTTGCCAGATCCGCTATAAACCGGCTCTCAATTTCAACCCCGTGGGCCATCCCGATGTTGGCCCCGACGGCGAGGGCAAGTGCCGTGGCACGCATGAAGTTCGGAAGTGAGTGGGAGAACGTCGTAACCCGGAAGGAGTTCCCCCTTGCAAGAGCGAGAAAGGTCCTGAAACAGGAGACCGTGGCCGTGCTGGGCTATGGCGTTCAAGGTCCGGCGCAGGCATTGAACATGCGGGACAACGGCGTCAACGTGATCATCGGGCAATGGCCTGGGGACAAGCCGTACTGGAAGAAGGCCATCGCCGACGGCTGGGTGCCCGGAAAGACCCTCTTTTCGCTGGAAGAAGCGACGAAACGGGGAACCGTCATCCAATTCCTGATTTCCGATGCCGGCCAGATGGCTCAGTGGCCGAGCATCAAGCCCCATCTCAAGGAGGGCGATGCTCTCTACTTCTCCCATGGCTTCTCGATCGTCTACAAGAAACAGACCGGTGTGGTTCCGCAAAGGAACATCGACGTCATCCTGGTCGCTCCCAAGGGGTCGGGCACCACCGTGCGTCGGAACTTCCTGGAAGGCGCGGGTATCAACAGCAGCTATGCCGTGCAACAGGATTACACCGGACGTGCCGAAGAACGAGCCATCGCTTTGGGCATTGCGATTGGTTCCGGCTACCTGTTCCCAACCACTTTCAAGAAAGAAGTCTACAGCGACCTGACCGGCGAGCGCGGCGTTCTGATGGGTGCCTTGGCAGGCATGATGGAAGCCCAATACAGCTGCCTGCGGAAACACGGCCACAGTCCCAGTGAAGCTTTCAACGAGACGGTCGAGGAACTCACCCAGAGTCTGATTCGTCTGGTGGGCGAAAACGGCATGGATTGGATGTATGCCAATTGCAGCGCCACCGCCCAGCGCGGCGCTCTCGATTGGCGGCATGATTTCCGAAAAGCCGTCAAGCCCGTCTTCGACAGACTTTACAAGAGCGTAGCGAGTGGCAAAGAGACCGGAATCGTTCTCAAGGCAAACAGCGCTCGAAACTACAAGGCCAGGTTGGACAAAGAGCTCTCCGAGATGAGAAACTCGGAGATGTGGAAGGCCGGCGCCGCCGTGCGGTCTCTCAGGCCTGAAAGGGCTTTGGAAAAGAAGAAGAAGACCGCCAAGCGGAAGTAGCGGTCTCCTGAGAGCTCGAAAAGAAATGGTGACCCGGGCGCGCTTGCACATCAGCCCCGGGCCTCCTGACTCCACGCAGAAGTTCCTAAGAGTAAACAGCTACGCCGGCTCGACGCTCGGCGCCCACTTACCCTCGGTGGGTGCGGCCTCCTGGGCGCCTGGCCACGGAGGTGCCGTGACCAGGAGAAGCTTCAGGACAGTGACCTCCCCTACCCGGAACTGGAAGGAGGTACCAACCGGAATTTGGATCGAATCGCCCGGCTGAACCGGATTGACCCGCTCCTCGTCGTCGCGACCGCGCAACATCTGGTCTTCGCGACCAGAATCGCATCGTCGTGGATCATCTCGTCGCCAACCTTCTCGAAGACGTACGAGGGAGACACGGTGTACAGCACCTCCGCCGCGACGTCGCCATCGCATCGCTCGGTGCCCGGTGTCGACCTCCCCCGCGTGAGTCCCGACGGGGAACCGGCGCCCCGAAGCCGGCCTCCTTTCCGCGTTGACCACCGTCGCGCGAGCGGCGAAGATCTCAGGCAATTCCCGGTGCGAGGTCGCCCCGATGGACTCCAGTTCCGAACCCCGCCCGAAGCGCTCGCATGGGCTGGTCGGGCTTGCGCTGCTGGCGGTGGTCGGCGCCTCGGGGTGCATCGGCGCAGTCGCTGGCACCATCATCGACACCGCCCAGCACGCGCTGCAGCACCCGGTCCACGAGTACGTCTTCCGCGGCGCCTACAAGTTCGACAACGACCCCGATGCGCCCTGGCGGCAGCTCGAAGACGAGCGCGGGCGCGACTACGGCAACGCGCTCGTCGGCGTCGCGGTCTCGGGCGGCGGCAGCCGGGCGGCCTACTTCCTCGCGTGCGTGCTCGATGAGATGCGCCGCGTGCAGGTGGCCGGGGCGCCGGGCGAGCCGTCGCGCTCGCTGCTCGATGAGGTCGACTACCTCTCGAGCGTGTCGGGCGGATCGCTCGCTTCGGCCTACTACGTTCTCAAACGTCCACCCGGCGCCGACGCGGCGGAGCTCGACGCGTTCTTCGCCCGCTATCGGACGGACATGCGCAAGCACTTCGAGGTCCGCAGCATGGCGCGCACGCTCTTCCTCTTCCGCTGGGTGCCGCTGGTCTTCACCTACTACAACCGCGGCCGCGTGATGGCCTCGACCTGGGACGCAAGCTTCTTCGACGACGCCACCTTCGCCGACCTGCCGGAGCCGCGGCCACCCCATCCGTCGCTCATCATCAACGCGACCTCCTACAGCAGTGGCCAAAAGTTCCTCTTCACGCGGCTCCCCGCCTCTCTCTTCAACGAGGGGAGCGTCTTCCGGGAGCTGCGCAGCCGCCGCTTCGTCACCGACGGGTACGACCCGGCCCACCAACCGCTCTTCAGCGAGGGGTTCGACACGATCGACAGCGACATCGGCGACTTCGAGCTCTCGCGCGCGGTGGTCGCGTCGGCCGGCGTGCCGAACCTGCTGGGACCGGTCGTGATCAAGGACCGCACGCGCGAGGACGCCCTCGTCGCGTTGGGCGACGGCGGCATCTACGACAACTACGGCCTCGAGACACTGGTGCAGCTGTTCACGCGCATCCTCGAAGAGCGCCCCGGACTGCGGGCGCGGATCCTGGTGGTGGATGGCAGCGGCTACTTTTCGGTCGAGCGGGACGTCATCGACTACTCGGTCGCGGGTTACGCCGACCGGACGGCCATGATCGCCTGGCTGCGGGCGGCGGACTACGCCGAGGCGCTCTTCCGGTCGCTTCCGGAGATTCGATTTCAGGTGCTGAGCCTCTACCACCGCGGCGGTGGTCGCTTCGAGACGGAGCGCCGCGGAGTGCAGCAGGCCGTCGGAGTCGTCTTCGATCCGGTGGTCGGCTTCTTCGACGATTTGAACGAGTCGGCCCGGGCGATCGGTACGCGCTTCAAGCTCTCCGACGCCAACGCCGCCATCATCGAGGCGCAGGCGGCCATCGCGGTGGAAGCGGTGCTGGGCGCCCCGGGCCCGAGCGACTGACGCAGAAGCGCCGCCACTCACCCCGTAGTGTGCCAAAACTCAGCCGGGCCGACGGTGTCGACGGTGCCAAGTCGCAAGTGACCGGAAGCACAACAGTTTCGGCCCAGCTGAGTTTTGGCACACTACGGGGACGGGCGCAGGCTCCGACCCGCGCTCGGAGGCGTGTCGGCAAGTACTGGATACCGCAGGGTGAGGCGTGGTGACCCGGGCGCGATTCGAACGCGCGACCCCCAGCTTCGGAGGCTGGTGCTCTATCCAGCTGAGCTACCGGGCCACCCGGTGAAACGAATCTGGTGGGACGTACTGGGCTCGAACCAGTGACCTCCGCGGTGTGAACACGGCGCTCTACCAACTGAGCTAACGTCCCGCAAGCTAGCGAGTTTCGGGGAGCCGGCGCGCGATTGCAAGGCGGCGCGGCAATCCACCGCCGGGCTCGCACGCTGCCCCGCGCGCCCCGCCGGCTCCGCTCAGACCCGTTCCACCGACTGCTTCACCGCCGCCGCGACGAACGCGACGAAGAGCGGATGCGGCCGGAACGGCGTCGAGGCGAACTCCGGGTGGAACTGACAGGCCACGAACCAGGGGTGGTCGGCGATCTCGACGATCTCGACGAGGCGCCCGTCCGGCGACGTGCCCGAGAGCACGAGCCCGGCCTGCGTGAGGCGATCGCGGTAGTCCGGGTTGAACTCGTAGCGGTGGCGGTGGCGCTCGTCGATGCGCTCGCGGCCGTAGGCCGCGAAGGACGTCGTCCCGGGCCGGAGCACGCAGGGCCAGGCACCGAGCCGCATCGTGCCGCCCTTCTCCTCGACCTCGCGCTGCTCCGGCAGGATGTCGATCACGGGGTGCGGCGTTCGCTCGTCCACCTCCGTCGAGTTGGCTCCCTCGAGACCGGCGACGTTGCGGGCGTATTCGATCACCGCGAACTGCATGCCGAAGCAGATCCCCAGATAGGGGATCCGCTCCTCGCGGGCGAAGCGGACGGCGGCGACCTTGCCCTCGCCGCCGCGGCCGCCGAAGCCGTGGGGCACGAGGATCCCGTCGACGCCGGCGAGCTGCGCGGGATCGTCGAGCTTCTCGGAGTCGAAGTATTCGATTTGCACCCGCGCCTTGTTGGCGAAGCCGCCGTGGTAGAGGGCCTCGTTCAGGCTCTTGTAGGACTCGGTGAGGTCCGTGTACTTGCCCACCATCCCGATGGTGACGTCGCACTCCGGGTTCGCAGCGCGGTGGACGAGCTTGCGCCAGAGGGCGAGGTCGGGACGGCCCGTCCAGATGTTGAGCTGCTGGACGATCTTCTCATCGAGCCC
>JAOTUO010000031.1 GCA_029863845.1 Myxococcales bacterium | reverse complement strand
AGGGCCTGTCGACCTTCGGAGGCCGCCGCGACCTCGTAGCCCTCGGCGCACAGGACCAGCTGGAGGCTGTCCCGCAGCGCCTCGTCGTCATCGATGATGAGGATCCGGTCCGACATCGGTCTTAGAGCGCTATCGGACGATTGCAGGGCGGTCGTGAGCCGGGGATCTCCGAGCCGGGCGCCTCGCCGTGCTGCCGGAGAGCTTCCGGGCCCCGAGCCAGATCCGCCACCGCAAGGAGCGGACCCCGGCGCCCTCAAGTCCCCGTAAGCACTCTCCGATACTCACGAAGGCTGAACCGCGAACGCCGGGGCCGCTCCCGGGCGCGGGCCGTGGAGAGGGGAGCACGTGCCGGGCAACAACGTTCAGAGGTTCCGCGAGGAGCTGATGATGAGCAAGGCGGAGCTCGCGCGGAAGGCGGGCCTGTCGACGCTCACCATCGACCGCGTGGAGGCGGGTCGCCCGTGTCGCCTGGACACGAAGCGCAAGATTCTCCTCGCCCTCGGTCTGAGGATCACCGACAAGGACCAGGTGTTCGAAGGCATGAGGGAGGGCGCCAGGCCGAGCCCGCCCGAGCAGGCGACCGAACGCCCGGACTTCTCGTAGAGCGCGGAGGCACCGCAATTCCGATGTCCTTGTTTTCCAGCTTCGGCTCCAAATCGATGATCGGTCTCGACATCGGCTCGTCGACCGTCAAGGCGGTCGAGCTGTCGGCCAAGGGGAGGGGCAGGGACTTCGAGCTGACCCACGTCGGCGTGGCCCGACTCGCCCCCGAGGCGATCGTGCAGGGAGCGTTCCTGAACTCCAGCGCGATCGTGGACGCGATCCGCGAGAGCATCGAAACGGCGAAGATCAAGTCCAAGAACGCGGCGGCCGCCGTGTGCGGCCACTCGGTCATCGTCAAGAAGGTCAGCCTGCCGGCCATGACCCGCGACGAGCTCGACGAGCAGATTCGCTGGGAGGCCGAGCAGTACATCCCGTTCGACGTCAACGAGGTCAATCTCGATTTCCAGATCCTCGACACCAGCGACGGCGAGGGACAGATGGACGTGCTGTTGGTCGCCGCCAAGAAGGACCTGATCGACGACTACGTGCAGGTCATCTCCGAGGCGGGTCTGACTCCCGCGGTGATCGACGTCGCCGCCTTCGCGGTCGAGAACGCCTTCGAGGCCAACTACGAGGCCCGGCCTGGCGAGGTGATCGCTCTGGTCAACATCGGGGCCCAGGTGGTGAACATCAACATCCTGATGGACGGAACGCCGGTGTTCACCCGTGACATCACGACGGCCGGGAATCAGTACACGGAAGAGATCCAGAAGACGCTCTCGATCAGCTTCGAAGAAGCGGAACGCATCAAGCTCGGCGGGAAGAAGTCGGAGGACAGCCAGGAGGTGGTCCCCCAGGAGGTCGAGAAGGCCATGCAGTCGGTCACCGAAACGGTGATCGGGGAGATCAGCCGCTCGCTGGACTTCTTCTCCGCCACCAGTGCGGAGAGCCGCATCGCGCGCGTGATGCTGGCGGGCGGAAGCGTCAACGTGGCCGGTTTCCAGTCGGCGTTCCAGGAGCGCAGCGGCCTCGACGTGGAGATCTTCAATCCGCTGGCCCGGATGGTGCCCAACAGCAAATTCGACCCGGACTTCCTCGATGAGCTGGCCCCGTCGCTCGGCGTGAGCGTGGGGCTGGCCCTGCGGCAGGTGGAAGCGCGATGATCGAGATCAACCTACTCCCGGTTCGCGAGGCCCGGCGCAAGGCGGACATCCGGGAGCTCGCGATGCAGGTCGTCCTGCTCCTGATCATCACCGGTGGGGCCCTCGGAATCGTGCACTCGCGACTGTCCGACGAGCTCGACCGTTCGAGTGCGCGGATCCGACAGATGGAGAACGACATCGAGCAGTTCAAGCCGCAGCTGAAGCAGGTGGCGGAGTTCCGTGCGCAGAAGGCCCGGCTGGAGAAGAAGATCGACGTGATCGAGGGGCTCGACAGCGCCCGCTCCGGGCCGGTTCGGCTCCTCAACGACCTCGCGACGCGAACGCCCGATCGGCTCTGGCTGACTTCACTCGACGCCAAGGGGAAGGCGATCACGCTCAAGGGCGAGAGCCTCGACAACGAGATCGTCGCCATCTTCCTCAGGGAGCTTGGCAAATCCGAATACTTCGTCAATGTGGACCTCGACAGCACGGAACTCGGCAAGGAGAAGAAAGGCGTCAGGCTCGTCACTTTCAACATCCGCGCCACCGTGGCGAATCCGACAAAGTCGGGTTCGGACGGCGACGCGGAGGCCGGATAACAGGAGCAGCGCGATGGAGATCAGTCCGGGTCTCGAGGGCAAGCTCGAACAGATCGCGAAGCTCCCGCCCGCGGCGCGTGCCGCGATCGTGTTCGGGGTTTCCGCCCTGGTAGCCGTGGCCTACTACTTCACGGCCTACGCCGGGAACCACGACGAGCTGCAGCGCCTGCGCGTGAACGAGGCCGAGCTCCAGCGCAAGCTCGGTGAGGTGCGGTCGGTGGCGTCGAACCTCGCGGCCTTCGAGGAGGAGATTGCGGCGCTGGAATCGAAGCTCACGCGGGTCCTCCGGCAGCTGCCGAACAAGAAAGAGCTCGAGGTCCTGCTCACCGACATCAGCAATCTCGGGAAGACGGCGGGGATCGAGATGAAATCCTTCCGCCGCCAGGACGAAATCGTGCACGACTTTTACGCCGAGGTCCCGATTTCGATCGAGCTGGACGGGCGTTTTCACGATCTGGTGCGCTTCTTCGACATGGTGGCCAAGCTACCGCGCATCGTGAACATGGGTTCGCTCAGCATCCGCGTCTCCAGTGAGGACTTCGACCAGACGCGGCTTCGGATCTCCGGAACCGCTACGACGTTCCGGTTCGTCGCTCGGAAGGGCAGTGCGTAGCAGGGGCGTCGGGATGCCGTTGCTTTGCTCGCGGAGGAGAGCGTGAGGAGTTTCGCCACAGCCATGGTGCTCGTCGTGCTGGCGATGACTGGGTGCGGAGAGGACAAAGAGACCGGGCCCACCACCGCCCAGGTCAGCGAGCAACGCAAGGCGCTGAACGAGCGGATCGCGAAGCAGAAGGGTGCGAAGGGGCAAGCCGCCCCGCAGCAGGCGGAGAAGACCGCTGCGAATAGCGACGCGGGTCTCGGGCTCATCGCGGGCGATTTCACGTACGACCCGACGGGCAAGCGCGATCCGTTCCGCTCGTTCCTGTGGGAGCGCTCGGACGCGGTCACGGAGGATCTCCGGGGGCCGCTCGAGCAGTACGACGTGAGTCAGCTCTCGCTGGTGGCCGTCATCTGGAGCACCGGGAATGCGCGCGCGCTGATCCAGGACCCCTCCGGACAGAGCTTCATCATCGGGAATGGAACCCCGATCGGCAAGAATTCGGGCCGGGTTATCCAGATCGACGACAACCTGGTCGTCGTCAAGGAAACGTACGTCGATTTCCTCGGAGAGGAGACGAAGAGGAATATCGAAATGCGGATTCGCACGAGCGAAGGGGGGTGAGTTCCGATGCTGGGAACCATTAGCGGTGGAGCCCGTCGATTCGCGGCCTTGGCCGGAGTCGGAATCCTGGCCGCCTGCGCCGCGTCGACGGTGGTTGCACCGGAGGGCTCGCAGCAGCCTCGCGTGATCGCAGACGTGCGCGTGGACAGCGAGAGCGACGTCACCGTCGTCACGCTCGTCGGCGTCGAGCACCCGGTTTTCACGGCTTTCGCGCAGCACGATCCCGAGAGCGTCATCGTGGACGTCGCCTCGGTCGACGCCGGGGAGTCGCGGGAACCGCTGGTGGTCGGCGATGGGCTCGTGGCGGAAGTGGCGCTGATGCCGTTCTCCTCGGGGATCGGGGACGAGATGACCCGGATCGCGGTGCGCCTGGCGGCTCCCGGGAATTTCGAGGTGACCTCGACGGAGGCGGGACTGGAGATCCGCATCACGGCGATGACGGCGACGGCCCAGAAGGACATGGAGCCGGGCAGCGACTCCTTCGGGAGCGACCCGTGGGCCATCGACGAGTCCCCGACGCCTGCGGTCGAGCCGTGGCGGGAGACGCAGCCGGCGTCCGCGCTGCTGGCCGTCGAGACGCTGGACACTGGCGACGGCTCCCTGCTGCACCTGCGGGCCGACGGCACGATCTCGTCGGCCGTGACCTTGACCCTCGAGAATCCGGATCGCCTCGTGATCGATCTCGAGGGCCTGGTCAGTCAGGTCGGGCAGACCCGTATCGATCTGGGATCCGCCCACGCCAAGCGGATCCGGGTGGGTCAGCACCCGCAGATGGTCCGCGTGGTGGTCGACGCGGGCGGGGAGCCCAACCCCTTCGACGGCCGCCGGATCGTCCCGGTGGCCGACGGCCTGCTCGTCGCCCTCGGCACCGGTGACGCGCTCGACTCAGCGGTCGCCGCGGCCGGCTCGGTACCGCCCCCGCCCGACCTCGACGAGGAGACGGACGGGTTCGCGGTCGTGCCCGAGGCAGCCGGATCCGACTGGGAGATGGCGTCCGAGGGCGATCTCGAGCCCTACGAGGAGGCGGAGACACCCGCCGACGACGAAATGGCGGAGCTCGATCTCGACGCGGAGCCGGATTTCGCCGGTGCGAATTCCGAGGCGGCGGCGTCGGACGCGGCGGTCACCGTCTACGGAATCGAGTTCAATACGCAGCCGGAGCGGGATCGCATCACCGTGATCAGCGACCATCCCGTCGACTACCTGATCTACGAACCCGATCCCGAGACGGTGGTCGTGAGCCTCATGGGCGCCGTGATCGACCCGGAGGCTGCGGTCCGCATCGCGCCCGAGGTGGGAGGACCGGTTTCCCTCGTCACGTCGTTCGACCAGCCCGATGTCAAGAAGCCCGAAGCTCGCGTGGTCGTGAAGCGTGCGCCGGGACTCCAGCCGGAAATCTCGCGGCGCGGATCGTTGCTCTTCGTCGACTTCGCGAACGCCGGCGTGGCCGCGACGCCGCCCATTTTCACGGTACGACCGGACGAGCCGCTGGCGACAGATCTCGAGACCGACCCGACGCTGGCGCTGGAGCCGATGCCCGAGATGCCGGAATCCGCGGTTGTGGCGGCCGTCGCGCACGCGACGCCGTACGCGCCGCTGGCCGTGCCGGCGGCCCTGAGGCCCGCGGCGGGTCCGGCCTCGCTCGAGCCGCAGGCCTCGATCGACATCCTGTCCGAAGGCGGCCTGATCGACGGCAAGGAGTACATCGGGCGCCGGATCTCGCTCGACTTCAAGGACGTGGAGATCGCCGACGTTCTGCGACTGATCGCCGAAGTCTCGGACCTGAACGTGATCGCGGGTGACGAGGTGAAGGGGCGCGTCACGATCCGACTCGTCGACGTTCCCTGGGATCAGGCTCTCGACGTGATCCTCCTCACCAAGAACCTGGGATTCATGCGCGTCGGCAACGTACTGCGCGTGGCCCCCTCGTCGGTGATCAAGCAGGAAGAAGAGTCCCGGCTCCAGGAGCGCCGCGCCAAGGAGAAGCTCGAGGATCTCATCGTGAAGCTGCAGCCGGTCAACTACGCCGACGTCGCCGACGTGTCGGCGATGGTCCAGCGGCTGCTCTCCGCGCGGGGCACGGTCAACGTGGACACCCGGACGAACACGCTGATCATCAAGGACATCCCGTCGGTCGTCGACGAGGCGACGGCCCTCGTCAAGGCGATCGACACCCAGACGCCGCAGGTGATGATCGAGGCGAAGATCGTCGAGGCGAACCTCGACTTCTCGCGCGAGTTCGGAGCGGTGTGGACGATGGGCACCCAGCCCCTGGTCGACGGATTCGACGCCGGCAGCGCCGCGCGTACGGATCTGGGGGGCAACGCCTTCCGGCTGCACGATAACAACAACTTCACGAGCCTCAATCCGATCACCGCAGGGCCGACGGCGCTCGCGAACCTGGGCGCCTTCATCCTGGACGAGAAGCTGAACCTCGACCTCCAGCTGCAGGCCGCCGAGGTCAACGGCGACGGCAAGGTGATCTCGAGTCCGCGGGTCGTGACGCTCGACAACAGCGAGGCGAAAATCGAGCAGGGTGTCTCGATCCCGTTCCAGACCTTCGAGAACGGAGACGCCGCCCTCGAGTTCGTGGACGCGGTGCTGAGCCTGACGGTGACGCCCCACATCACGGCCGATCGCAGCATCATCATGAAGATCCTGGTCAGCCGAAACGCGCCGGACGACAGCGTGTTCACACTGACCGGCTCGCCGGCGATCGCGAAGAACCAGGTGAAGACCGAAACCCTGGTTCAGGACGGCCGGACGCTCGTGCTCGGGGGCATCTACGTCATCGACAAGTCACAGCGACAGTCGCGGGTGCCCTACCTGCACAGGATCCCGATTCTGGGCGCCGCGTTCCGCAGCGATGAGATCAGCGACAGCCGCAAGGAGCTGCTGATCTTCGTGACGCCGAGCGTCGTGCTGACGCAGCCCGGAGCGGCGAGCTGATCCCATCAGCGCCCTGATCCCTTATGGGAGGACGGGGAGAGCTTCGGCTCTCCCCGTCGCCTTTCCGATCCCGGCTCGCCGCCTATACTGGATCCGGTGACGGAGCAGCGGACGGTGTGGCTCGTCGGCATGATGGGCGCGGGGAAGTCCACCGTCGGTCCGGCTCTGGCTCGCCGTCTGCACCTGCGCTTCATCGACACCGACGCGGAGATCGTGCGACAAGCCGGGCGATCGATCGCGGAGATCTTCGCGCAGGACGGCGAGCCGGCGTTTCGCGAACGGGAGCGGGGGGCCGTTGCGGCGATCGCAGGCCGGGACGCCGTCGTCGCACTGGGCGGCGGGGCGATCGGGTCGCCGGCCGCGCGCGAGCGGCTGGCGCGCTCCGGGACCCTGGTCTATCTGAGGGCGCGTCCGCAGACGCTGCTGGCGCGCCTGGGTGACTGCCGCAAGCGTCCGCTGCTGTGCGACGTGGCGCCGGCCGAGCGCCTGGCGCGCCTGCGGGCCCTGCTCGAGGAGCGCCGTGAGGCCTACGAGTCCGCGCGCATCACGGTGGACACCGACGACCTCGCCGCCGGCGACGTTGCCGAGCGGGTGGTGGATGCCCTGGAAGGGGCGAGCGTGGGCGTGAGCGGCCGCACGGCACGGGCCCGGGAGGCCGGCTACTCCCGCAGGCTGGAGGTCGCGCTCGCCGAGCGCAGCTATCCGATCGAGATCGGGGTGGGAACGCTATCGGCCGCCGGGAGCGAGATCGCGCGTCGCACCGGGGCGAGCAGGGCGGTGGTGGTCACCGAGGCCCGCATCGGACGCCGCTACGCGGGCCCCCTGATGCGCTCGCTGCGCGAAGCCGGTGTGCGCGCCCAGCGGGTCGACGTTCCCAGCGGCGACGCGACGAAGAACCTGCGCCAGGTCGCGCGCCTGTACGAGGCTTTCCTGGACCGCGGCGTCGATCGAGGCACGGCGATCGTGGCCCTGGGAGGCGGCATGGTCGGAGACCTCGCGGGCTTCGCGGCAGCGAGCTTTCTGCGCGGACTTCCCTTCGTCCAGGTGCCGACGACGCTGCTGGCCATGGTCGATTCCAGCGTCGGCGGAAAGGTCGGCGTCAACCTGCCCCGAGGCAAGAACGTCGTGGGTGCCTTTCACCAGCCGAAGCTGGTGTGGATCGACGTCGCGACGCTGCATTCGCTCCCCGCGCGCGAGCGGGCGGCGGGCTTCGCGGAGGTGATCAAGGCGGCTGCCATCGCGGACCCGGACTTCTTCGAGCGGCTCGAGCGCGACGTCGAGGGCGTGCTCGGCCTCGATCCATCGCTCCTGGTGCCGGTCGTGGAGCGGGCCTGCGCCATCAAGGCGGGGGTCGTGAGCCGCGACGAGCAGGAGAGCGGAGAGCGGATGCTGCTGAACCTCGGCCACACGCTGGGCCACGCCGTCGAGACCCTGACCCGCTACCGCAAGGTGCTGCACGGCGAGGCGGTCGCCATGGGGATGGTCTACGCGGCGCGGCGCTCCGAGAGCCTCGGACTCGCGCCGGCGGGAACGGCCGAGCGGATCGCCGACCTCGTGGAGCGCTCGGGGCTCCCCGTGGAGCTTCCCGACTTTCCTCGCAGGGCTTATCTCTCGGCGATGCGCGTCGATAAGAAGAGACGGGACTCGCGCATCCGGTACATTGTGCTCCGGGAAATCGGGCGGGCCGAGGCGGTGCCGCTGACGCCGGCGGAGATCCTGCCCGCCCGACCGCGCGGCCGGACCGCGGCGAAGCCACGCAAGCGGCGTCGCCGCTGAGGGGGAGGAGACGTGCCGAACGGATCGGCCCAGAGCCTGATCGCGCGACTCGAGGACACGGTCGCCTCCGACGAGTCGGCGTTTCCCGCCCTGGCGGAGGCGCTCCGGCGCGAGGGGCGGACGGCGGAGGCCGAGCGGGTCGCCCGCCAGGGGCTCGAGCGAAAGCCCGGGAGCGCGGAGGGCAGCGTGGCCCTGGGGCTGGCGCTGCTCGATCAGGGACGCGACGAAGAGGCCCGCCAGGTGCTCGAGACCCTCGTCAGCGAGGCGTTTGCCGTGCTCGGCCTCCCGCGGGCTCCGTCGCCGGCTGCGGTGCCGCTGCGGTCCCAGCCGATGGGGCCGCTCGGCGCTGCGCTGACGGCTCCGGAGCTCGACCGGGCCTTCGCGGCGGCCGAGACCGACCTCGATCAGTTGATCGACGCCGACCACGTGGCCGAGGAGGCGCTGCGCCGCGCCGACCCGACGCCCGTGGACGTGACCGCGTCCGCGCCGGAGTCGCCCTTTGCGACCCACACGGTGGCGGATCTCCTGGAACGCCAGGGGGATCTCGAGGCCGCATCGCTGCTGCGCGCGAGCCTCCGGGACGTCGACCGCAACGGGGCGGCGCCCGCGGCCGCCGGCTCCCGCCGACAGCGAGCGATCGCTAAGCTGGAACGCTGGCTCGAGAATCTGCGGAGGCCCCGGGCATGAGCTTCGCCGATCCCCTCAACGAAATCGTGAAGGGCTGCGGAGGCGGGATCGGCGCGCTGCTGATGGGCGGCGACGGGATCCCCATCGAGCAGGTCGTCGGGTCCACGGTGCCCACGGGGCCCCTCTCGGAAGACCTGGCTACGGCCGGCGTCGAGTTCGGGCGCATTCTGGACGACATCCGCAAGGCCTCGGATGCGCTCGCGGGCGGCGCCGTCCACGAGACGGTCGTCGTCCTGTCGCGTTTCACGCTGCTGTTCCGGATCGTCGACGAGGACGTGTTCGTGGTGGTGGTTCTCGAGCCGGATGGCAACATCGGCAAAGCGCGCTATCTCATCCGCCGGCAGCTGTCCGCCATCCGGCGGAATCTCTAGCCCGAGCGGGCTCGAGGACGGGGTCGCGGCTGCACGAGGGCGGTTACATGGCGGAGTCTCTTCGCATCCTCGTCGTCCACGGTCCCAACCTCAACCTGCTGGGCACCCGCGAGCCGGAAGTCTACGGGTCGACCACCCTCGAAGAGATCAACGTGGAGCTCACCGCAGAGGCCAAGGAGTCGGGCGCCGACGTCGAGTTCTTCCAGTCCAATCACGAGGGCGCGCTCATCGATCGCATCCAGGAGGCCGGCTCCTGGGCCGACGGGGTCCTGATCAATCCGGCTGGACTCACGCACTCGAGTGTGTCTCTGCGGGACGCCCTCGTCGCGACCGGCCTGCCCGTCGTCGAGGTGCACCTCTCCAACGTCTTTGCCCGCGAGGAGTTCCGCCGACACTCACTGGTGTCTGATGTCGCGATTGGCGTCCTGTCGGGCTTCGGTGCGTCGAGCTATCGCCTCGGTCTCCACGCGCTCCTCGACCACCTCGAGCGGTAGTCCCGTCGCCACCGGGCCCCGCGCGGCCCCCGGCCCGCGAGGGAGTCCCTCTTCGACCGCGACGGCCCCCGGTTCGCCGCCCAGGGAGCGGGTCGGAGAAGTCCCCTGGGGGAATCTCAAGGGTCCTCGTCGCCCGCCGATACGTATCTGATGAGGGGGAATACCCCACCTCTTTGCCTATTCGTGTGTCGGGCGGGGCGCGTAGTTGGCAGCGAACAAGCGAAAGATCCTCGAAGCAGCGCGGAAGCACGCGCAAAAGGGCGCCAGCGACAGGGCTCTCAAGGAGTACGAGAAGCTCCTCAAGCTGGATCCGCGAGACGCCAAGCTTCGGCTGGAGGTGGGTGACGCTCACCGGCGTTGGGGACAGATCGATTCCGCGATCGCCGCCTACTCGAGGGTCGCGCAGCAGTACATGACCGAGGGCTTCGACGCCCGGGCGGTCGCCGTCTTCAAGCAGATCCAGAACCTCGATCCGGAGCGTTTCGAGAGCTACGCGCCCCTCGCTGAGCTCTACCAACGCATGGGGCTCACCACCGAGTCGATCAACGCCCTCCAGACCGCGGCGGACGGCTACCACCGCACGGGCAAGCGCCGCGAGGCGCTCGAGCTGCTGCGGAAGATGGCGACCGTCGATCCCACCAACACCACCAGTCGCATCAAGGTGGCGGACCTCCTTTGCCAGGAGGGGCTCGATTCCGAAGCCGTCGCCGAGTACGAGGCCGTGAGCAACGAGCTCGAGCGGCACAACGACTCCGAGGCCGTCGAGGGCGTGCTCGGGCGGATTCTCGAGATCGAGCCGGATCGCGTCGTGACGCTCGTCCGCCTTGCGCGGAGTCTGTTGGGTCGCGGCCTCGCGGGTCCCGCCGAGCCCTTCGCCAAGCGCGCCGTGAAGGCCGAGCCCGACACTCCGGAGAACTACGAGCTGCTCGCCGAGGTGTACCGGAGCGAGCGGCGCGAAGACGCGCTCGCGGGTGTGTACAAGCAGCTCGCCGACCTCTACGACCGGCGCGGAGACAAGGAGCGCGCGCGCGACATCCGCCAGCGTTTCGGAAGCCACGAGGGAGTCTTGGCCGCCGACGCAGAGCCCCAGTTCGGGGATGTGGGCGAGGACGGCCTCTTCGGAGACGGATCCGCCTCCGGTGACGTGCCCGAACTCGGCGAGGAGTCGACGCTCGTGGGGAATTCCGATTCCGGACTCCTCCAGCGCTCGGAGCTCAGCGACGAAGACTCGATGCAGGGCGACGTGTCGGAGCTGCTCGAGGACGAGCTTCTCATCGACGTCGTGGAGTCCGATTCCGAACCGCCGGCGGCGCAGGAGAGCGCGATCCGGTCGTCTCCCCCCGGCTTCGACCCGGAGCAGATGCTGGCCGAGGCCAGCGTCTATCTCCGGTACGGGAAGAACAAGCAGGCGATCGAGAACCTCGAGGCCATTCTCGCGCGCGATCCGGCGCACCGGGCGGCGCTCGAGAAGCTGGGCGAGGCCTTCGCCGATGGGGACGAACCCGCTCGCGCGGTGCAGGCCTGGCTGCGCGCGGCCGAACAGGCACGCGCCGACGGCGACGAGCGCGCGGTTTCGGTGCTGCGAGGTCGGGTCGCCGCCCTGGACGAAGCCAGCGCGGACTCACTCGGCGCGGACGCGGCAGGAACGGACGCCCACGAGGTGCTCCTCGGGGAGCCGGCGTCGCCGGCGCCCGACCTCGAGGAGGACGATCCGCCGGTGCCTGGGGCCGATGCGGTGGAGATCGACGACGACTTCGGCGACGTCGACGTCGACGACGGACTCGATCTCGACGGCGACGTGGACGTGGACGTGGACGTGGACGTGGACGTGGACGTCTCGGATTTCGACGAGGAGATCGGCGACGACGTGCTCGACATCGAAGTTGGCGCCCCGTCCGGAGACGCGGACAGCGCGGCGCCGGGCATGAGCGCCAGCGCCTCGTTGATCGCCGATCAGGTCGACGAGCACCTGGAAGAGGCGGATTTCTACAAGCAGCAGGGCCTGCTCGACGAAGCCGAGGTGATCTACCGGCGCGTGCTCGAGGTGGCTCCGAATCACCCCCGGGTGCTCGTGCAGCTCGGTGAGATCGCAGCCGCACGTGGCGAGGATCCCGCGTCGTCGGGGAGGCCCCTCCCGCCGCCGGCGCCGGATCTCGGGGCGGAGGCGGGCGAGGATCTCTCGGTGGCCGACGCCGCGGACGTGGACGTCCTGGACGAAACGGACAGCACGCCGCTGGCGATCGAAACGCAGGCCGAGATCGACCTGGATCTCATCCCGGGCGACACCGGCACGATCACCAGCGACGCGCCGCCGGCGCCGAGCGGGAATGCCGACTTCGATCTCGCCGCGGCGCTCAACGGCGCCCTGCGCGGCGACCCGAACGAGGCGACCGCCAGCGGCCTGTCGGAGGCCGCCGAGGATGGGTTCGAGGCGGTCTTCAGCGAGTTCAAGAAGGGCGTCAGCAAGGCGCTCTCCGAGGGCGACCACGAATCGCACTACGACCTCGGGATCGCCTACCGCGAGATGGGGCTGCTCGAAGACGCGATGGGCGAGTTCCGTACGTCGATGCGGAGCCCGCCGCTGCGCATCGACAGCCTGCACATGCTCGGGCTGTGCGCCCTCGATTGCAACGCGCCGCAGGAGGCGGTCGCTCATCTCGAAGAGGCGCTGGCGCTCCCCGATGCCCGCGACGAGCAGAAGCTCGCCGCCCGCTTCGAGATCGGACGGGCCTTTGAGGCGCTCGGCGACGCCGCGCGTGCGCGCGCGGCCTGGGAGGCGGTGGCGGCGGTGAATCCCGGCTTCTGCGACGTCGGCGAGCGCCTCGCCGAGCTCGCCGCCCCGGCCGCCTCGAGAGCGTCGCTCGAGACAGAGACCCAGGAATACGAGTCCTTCGACGACGTGATCGAGGAGGCCAATGCCGACCTCGGCGACGACGCCGACGGGAGCACCGTTTCGGAGATCGAAGAGACCGGCGGCGGATCCGCCCCCGAACCGCCGTCCAAACCGCGATCCCCGCGCCGTAAGAAGAAGAAGATCTCGTTCCTCTGAGGAGCCGCCATGGAGCATTTCCACCACTTCGGACTCGCCGACGATCCGTTCCGCAACGAGCCCCGACTCGAGTTCTTCTTCGAGATGGCCCCGCATCGGGACGCCCTGCAGCGCCTCGATCGCGGCGTACGCCAGACGAAGAGCCTGTGCGTGTTGATCGGCGACGTGGGATCCGGAAAGACGATGATCGCGCGGCGCCTGCTCGATGACCTCGAGGAGGAGGTCTTCGACGCCAGCATGCTCGTCGTGCTCAAGGGCTCGGCCGACTCGATGTGGATGCTGACGCGGCTGGCCCGACAGCTCGAGGTCGAGGAGCCGGCGGCGGATCGCGAGGCGCTGTTGGCGCAGGTCTACGAGAAGCTCGCGATCATCCGCGAGGACGGCCGGCACGCCGTGCTCATCGTCGACGACGCGCAGGCGCTGGCCTCGCCGCAAACCCTGGCCGAGGTCTGCGGTCTGCTCAAGCTGGAGTACGAGGAGCGGCCGTTGCTCTCGATGGTGATGGTCGGCGTTCCGGCGCTGGAGCGGGCGCTCGCGAACGACCCGGTGCTCGCCCGCCGCGCGGACGTGAAGGTGCGGATCGCCGCGCTGGACCTCGCCGCCGCCACGGCCTATCTCAGCCACCGAATCCAGCGTGTGCAAGGGAGTCCGGAGATCCTCGAGGCCGACGCGATCGCGGCCCTGCACGGGCTGGGAGACGGGCTGCCGGGCCTCATGAACACGCTGGCCGACAACGCGTTGTTCGAGGCCTTCCTGTGCGGGCGCAGCCGCGTGTCCAAGACGGACGTCGAGCGGGTGTACCGCGACCTGGGCTGGGCCGCGCACCCCGTCGCCGAGTCCGCCGCGACCGGCGCGGCGGTGCGCGGTCTGGATTCCGAGATGGCCGCGGTCTTCGAGACCGCGACGCTCGCGGGCGGTTCCGAGCGGTTTTCCGCGGCCGACGAGACCGCTCCGCTGGCAGGTGACATCTTCCCGGAAAGCGGTCCCGGCTTCCTTCCCCCCGATGGGCCTCCCAAGGTGGAGGATGACGACGTCGAGGACCTGCTCGTGGAGCTGGTCGAGGGCTAGTCTCGCGATTGCCGCTTGCCGGAGCGCGCCGGCCGTGCCAGTCTAGCCGGCACGCGGGAATAGCTCAGTTGGTAGAGCATCAGCTTCCCAAGCTGAGGGTCGCGGGTTCGAGTCCCGTTTCCCGCTCCAGGTTTCGGTAGCCCCTTCGCGGAGTTGCGCGGAGGGGCTTGCTGCTGTGGGCGACTGAACTGTGTACCTCGTCATGATCCGGAAGTAGGTGACACCATCCTGGAATCGTGAGGAAGGATAGGGGGATGAAGGTCCCCAAGGCATTCTTCGAGCTTCGGGAGGTGTTTCCGGGTGGGGAGGCGTGGTGGGCGCCTGACGCTTTCCGACACGCCCCGCTTCCGCGGGGCCTTGCCCCGGAGCTGTGTTCACAGGGCTGAGAACAAGAGCAGCAGGCTGGACCAACCAAGGGGTCAGGCTCACAGCCACTCTTCCCTATTCTCTAGGCATCATGTCGAATCGAGCGGAAGCGGGGCTGAAACGCGCGGTTTCCCGGGCCTGGTGGGTACCTGGCTCCGTGTTTGTCTGGGTTCTCTCTGTATCTCTCATTCTTACCGGCTACCACCGTCCCGCCTCGGATGCGAGTCATTACCACGTCCTCACCCGCGCGATCGTTCTAAATCACACTCTGGACTGTACCGGTGCTGGGATCCAGATTGAAGAAGCGAATCTCCTCGTGGGCAAGGACGGTAGTCGCTACACCAAGTACGCGCCCGGCCAGTCTCTGGTTCAAGTACCCGCTCATTTCTTGGGCAATCTCATTGCGCCATACGCCCGCCAGACCATCAACGCGGAGCTTGCAGAGATCCTCTCGCTGCGCACAACACCCGCACTGCTGACCGCGGCGGCAACAACCGTCCTGTTCCTGGTCTTGAGGAGCTATTTTGGCGTCTCCACGCTTCTCTCGCTGATGCTGGCACTGCTCTACTTCTTGGGGACGCAGGCCTTTTCTTATGCGAAGAGCAATTTCTCGGAAGCACTCCAAGCGTTCTGCATCATCAGTTGTGCAGCAGTTCTGTTGAAGCCCGACAAACGTTGGAGTTTGGTCATCGCGTCGTTTATGTTCGGCTTGCTTGTCTTGACCAAACCCGCACTCCTGGTTTGTGGTCCCGCGTATGCCTACCTGATCTATCAGAAGAAGCTCTACAAACCAACCGAGAAGCATACTTGGGTTATCGCTGCAATTGTGGCCGGCGCGATGGCGAGCTTCCTTCTCTACTACAACTACATCCGGACGGGGAGCGTGTTCGATCTCGGTTATGGTGACGACGAGTTCAGCACCGGCGACAACCTGTTCTTCTTCAAGAACATCTGGAACCTGCTCTTTCTGCCCAGCAAGAGTATTCTGATGTACAACTTGATTCTGATATTTGCTCTGCCGGGCTACGTCTTACTGCGAGACAGGTCTTACCGTATCTTCTTCGCGATCCTTGTTGGCTGCTTGCTTCTACTCTACGGGCCACATCGCGCGGCCTGGTCGGGCTCGTACGGGCAGCGGTACATGGTGCCGGTGATCATCCTCGCGATTCCGTTCGTTGGCGCCACGCTAGAACGCGTACTCGAGTGGAAGCGGTGGCCCAGGATCGCGAGCATGGGTTTTGTTGGTCTCGTCTGCTTTCTGTCGATCTACGTGTCCTTTCTGGGCGTGGCGTACTTCCGCTACGCAGGGATGCATTTCTGCCAGGTGCACGATGCACTTGCGGAGCAATACGGGTTTGAAGAATGCGAGAGTTCCTATGCCAACAACAAGATCGCGATCTATCACTACCTTTTCTGGAACGACGATTTCGATGAGCGGGTACTTGCACGCGAACGGGGCGAGGAATGGTGGAAGCAGCCGAGGAGCTACGAAGAGTTTCCCTGGATTTCCGAGAAACTCCTGCCCACCGCTGCGACTCGGGTGCTGAGATCGCGCGCATTGAATCGATACTGGGTCACGAAGGACTTTCTCTTCTTTAGCCCGAACTTCGCTGATCGTTCGGATGCGACCAAGGTCATCTTGTACTGCCTGTACCTTTTGACAGGGCTGTCGACGGCTGGGATTCTTGCCGCCGGGTGGAACGAAATCAAGACGGCCGAGCATTCTCGACGTGGTTGATGCGTCTGCGGGCCATCGCGGGAAGGTCGCAGATCCCGTCAAGGCCAGGACCTTCCTGCCCTCCTCGTCGCTGATTCATGAGCGGAGGAAGTCCATCCCCAGTGGTGAGGTATCCATGAGAGCGGGTCACTCCGGAGCGCGATCCTGCCGCGCGCGGCCCGATTTCAGGGGACGGCCTCGGGCTGGCAGTCGGGCCCGACGCGGCGCAAGCTCGGGCGGTTGACGGGCGGGTTCCTCACCGAGCTTCTGCTGCTGGTCGCCGTGGCCACGGCGGGCGCCGCGCTCTTCGAGCGGCTTCGGCTCCCGTCGATCGCCGGCTTCCTGGTGATGGGGGCGCTCGTCGGCCCCGGCGGTCTGGGGCTGATCGCCGATCCCGAGCGGGTGCGCGCCTTGGCCGAGCTCGGGGTGGTGTTCCTGCTCTTCGAGATCGGCCTCGAGCTGCCGCTCGAGCGGCTGCGCCGCCTCTGGCGCCCCGCGCTCGTGGCCGGGGGGGCGCAGGTGGCGCTCACGGTCGCTTGCGTGGCGGCGCTCGGCGCCGCCCTGGGTCTCGACGCGCGCTCGGCGACGGTCCTCGGCGCGCTCGTCGCCATGTCGAGCACGGCCCTCGTCATGCGCCTGCTCTCGCAGCGGGGCGAGATCGACGCGCCCCAGGGCCAGCTCGCCGTGGGCATCCTGCTCTTCCAGGATCTCTGCGTCGTCCCCTTCCTGCTCGTCGTGCCGATCCTCGCCGTAGGCGGGAGCGCCGCCTCGGCGGGCGTCGCGCTCGGGATCGGCCGCGCGGTCGCGGCGCTCGCGCTCTTCGCCGTCGTGTCGCGCTTCGTGCTTCCGGCCGTCCTGGAACGCGTGGCGCGGGTGCAGTCTCGGGAGCTCTTCACCATGGTCGCTTTCCTGGCGGTGATGGGCTCCGCCGTGATCGCCGAGGAGATCGGCCTCACGCTCTCGGTCGGCGCGTTCGTCGGCGGGCTCGTGCTCTCCGCGTCGCCGTACTCGCACCAGCTCTTCGCCGAGGTCCTGCCCCTCCGCGGCGTGCTCCTCGGCGTCTTCTTCACTGCCGTGGGGATGCTCTTCGATCCGTCGGCCGCGGCGGCGCAGTGGCCGGCGGTGCTCGCCTACGCGAGCGGCGTGCTGGTCCTGAAGGCCGGCTTCGTGGCCGCGATCGTAGCGATCGTGCTCCGCCAGGGGCTGCGGCTCGGGATCCTCACGGGGCTGGCCCTGGCGCAGACGGGCGAGTTCTCGTTCGTGCTGGCGGAGGCGGCCGCCGACGCGCAGCTCCTCGATGCGGGCCTGCGGCAGGTCTTCGTGGCCGGATCGATCGCCACGCTCGTGGCCACGCCCCTGCTCGTAGCGGTCTCGCCGCGCCTGGCGTCGTTCGTGGTGCGCCGGGCCGACCGCGGGGAGGCGCCGGCCCTCGAAGGGGCGGTCCGCCCGGCCGACCACGTCGTGCTCGTTGGCTTCGGGCACGCGGGCCAGAGCCTGGCCCGCGTGCTGAAGGCCCGGGGCATACCCTACGCCGCTGTCGATTCCAACGCCGTCGCCGTGCGCGAGGCCCGCGTCCGGGACGAACCGGTGGTCTACGGCGACGCCACGCGGCCTTCGATCCTCGAGCGCGTGGGCGTGCCGAGCGCGCGTCTCGTGGTCGTCGCCGTCTCCGATCCGATCGCCACGCGCGAGGTCGTCGCGCTGGCCCGATCCCTCGCGCCCCACGCGCCGATCCTCGCGCGCACGCGCTACGTCCTCGACGTGGACGGCTTGGCGCAGGCGGGCGCCACGAAGGTCGTGGCCGAGGAGCTCGAGTCGACGCTCGAGCTGGTGGGCGAGGCCCTGCAGCACTTCGGCGTCCCCCAGGAGGCGGTCGCGCGCTTCGCGGCGGAGCTGCGCGACGAGGGGTACGTGTTCCTGCGCACCCCCGAGACGATCCTCGACCCGTGGCTCGCGGAGCTCCTCGAGGGGGTCGCCGCGCACTGGGTCGAGGTGCCGGACGGCTTCTCCCGCGCGGCGTCGCTCGCGCGGCTCAACGTGCGGCAGCGGACCGGGGCCAGCGTGGTCGCGATCGAGCGCGGCGGCGTCACGACCCCGAGCCCCGATCCGGCGTTCGGAGTGCGGGCAGGCGACCGGCTGCTGGCGGTGGGCGTGCCGGAGGCGATCGACCGCCTGCGGCGGCTCGTGCAGGAGCCCGGCGAGCCCGAGTGAGCCGCGCTGCGCGCCGGCTCCTCAGGAGCCGGCTTGTGGTGCCAATCTCCCCTCGAGCCCTCGGGCCTCGCCTTCCAGGCGCCGCAGCAGTGCATCCCCCGCTCCCGAGCCGGCCGGGCGCCGGGCGTGAAGCGCAAGGGCGAGCGCTCGGGGCAGGTTCAGGGCGCGGCGGGAGCGCAGACGCGCCCGGTAGCGTTCGGCATAGTCGCGGGGCACGCGAAGGCACCAGTTGTCGGGCGAGACGACGCCGGGCCGGTTGTAGATCTCCGTCACGCCGAAGAGGTCCGTGAAGAAGATCATCACGTGGCGCGCCGGGCTCGCGAACAGGTCCGCGAACTGCGCGTGTGCGAACAGGCCCGGATCCCGGAGCAGCTGCCCGGCGAAGGCGCCACGCCGTCCCGGCTCCGGGACGAGGCGTTCGGCCAGGTGGGCCGCGCGCTCCGGGAGCTCCCCGCTCGCGGCCCACTCCTCGATGCGCCGCCACAGGGGCGGCGTGTCGTGGTTGCCCACCATGATCCAGTCCTCGGGCGCGGCGTTCTCGCTGCGGTAGACGTCGTCCGGCCTGCGGACGTCGGCCTTCTGCGTCACGCGAAAGCGGCCAAGCCCGTGGCGCTCGAGCACCCGCCGCAGCGGATGGGGCAGCGTGCTCAGCACCTCGCACACGAGGTCCGAGGGGGCGCAGCCGGCTCGCTTCGCGCAATCGACGATGGCGTCGAACAGGAGGGCGTAGCGATCGACCTGTTCCGGGTCGAGTCGCACCACCCAGTCGTCGGCGTGCCGCGGCGTCCGCGGGTCCGGGTTGAGCTGGTCGCGCCGCGCGATCGCGAAGCGCGCCAGACCGGGATGGTCCGGGAGCTCGGGAGAGGAGAAGAGCCGCGCGCCGGCCTGCACCGCCCGCCCGGGATCGGCCTCGCCGGCGCGGTACACCCAGGGGCAGACCAGGCCGTGGGGATGGTCGATCCGCAGCGCGTCGTACTCCTCTAGCATCTTCGCGACCCGGGCCTGCACGAAGCGCATCGCGGGTCCGGGGTGGCGGAGGTCGCCGTACAGGAGCGGGTCGAGGACCGGGTTGCCCCACGCCTGCCCTTCCGGGTTGGTGCGGCTGGGCGGCGCGCCCATCACGTAGTCGTCCAGCAGGATCGACGGGTAGCCCCGGGCGTCCCGTGCGGAGAGGCCGATCTGCAAGTCGCCGTAGAGCCGCAGGCCGAGCCCCCGGGACTCGCTGCGCAACCTGCGATGCTGCTCGTGGGCCACGAACTGGACGAAGACCCGGAGCCCGGTCTCGGCGGCGCGATTCGCGCGCAGCGCCTCGTCCCGGACGTCGCGCTCCAACCAGGCGGCGTGCTGCCGTTCGAAGCGCGAGAGGGCTTCGGGCAGGGCGGAGTCGCCGCGCGACGCGAAGGCGGCGAACGCCTCGCGGAGCAGGGCGCCGTGAGTGCGGTGCACGTAGGCGTACGGCACGCGTGCCTCGCCGTCCGGGGGCCGGCCGGCGACGGCGGCGGACAGCGAGTCCCGCGCGAGGATGCCGCCCCAGGGTCCGTCGCGCTCTGCGAGGCGGGAGAGCGAAATGGAAAGCGGGTTGCGCGAGAAGACGGTCCCGTCGTAGGGAGAGGCGCTTCCGTCGGGCGTTTCGCCCTGGGGACCGAGCTGGATGCCGTCGAAGCCGAGGTCCCGGACGAAGCGCAGGAAGCGCAGCCCGGCCTCTCCGTAGAGGGATCCGCGCCCCGTGTCGTCGTCCTCGGCGCTGGGGGCGCTCAGGTCGTGGAATCCCAGGACCAGGTTCCGGACGTCCAGCGCCGCGAGCGCCTCGCGAATCCAGCGGCGATGCGGCGCCGGGATCATCCGCTCTTGAAGACCACGATGGCGAGGGGCGGCAAGGTGACGACGATGGACTGGGGATGTCCGTGGCGGGCGACCGGCGCGCTGCGCACGCCGCCGAGGTTTCCCTGGCCGCTGCCAGCGTAGAGCGGCGCGTCGCTGTTCAGCAGCTCTCGCCAGTGGCCGGCCCGGGGCACGCCGACCCGGTACCCGTGGCGCAGCACAGGCGTGAAGTTGCACACCACCACCAGCACGTCCGGTGTGGAGCGGCCCTTCCGCAGATAGGTGAGGGTGCTCTGCTCGGCGTCGGAGCAGTCGATCCACGCGAAGCCGTCGCTCTCGCAAT
>JAOTUO010000307.1 GCA_029863845.1 Myxococcales bacterium | reverse complement strand
GTTGACCGGGCCCCGCGCCTCGCGCTCCCCCGCCTGGAGGCTCGTCCTGGCCGCGATGGTCGTCGGGGCCTTCGTTGCGTCCCTCGTGATGCTCATCGACGTGGCGCGCCCGCCGGCGCGCATCGTGCTGATCGTGGTCGACACGCTGCGACGCGACTTCGTGTCCGTCTACGGCGGCGCCCAAGCCACGCCGAACATCGACGCCCTGGCCGAACGCGGCCAGGTCTTCACCAATGCGGTGGCCTCGTTCCACCAGACCACTATGTCGATGGCCGCGCTCTTCACCGGTCGCACGCCGAGCATCGAGACGGCGGATCCCAGCTCGACGCTCTCGTGGAACAGCGACACCTGGTGCGGCATGGCCCGCTTCGCCGAGGCGGGCAGCGACATCGCGTGCATTCCCGAAGCGGTCCCGACGCTGGCAGAGCGCCTGAAGGAGGCGGGCTACTGGACCATCGGCGTGGCCTCGAACCAGTTCCTGTTCGAGCCGTCCGGCTTCGGCCGCGGCTTCGACGACTGGATCGAAGTGGGGCCGCGTCAGGAAGCCCGTCCCCGGCAGCGGCCGGAGCTGGGCGCGTTGCGTGCCTGGGCACCCGTCACCAAGGCGGCGGTTGCGGCAGTGAATCGCCGTCCGCAGGGCCGCTTCTTCCTCTACGTCCACTACATGGACGTGCACGACTACCCCTTCGCACAGGTCGACTACCCGACGTCGATCGGTACCGTCGATCGGGCGGTGGGCGTTCTCCTGAACACGCTCGAGAAGGCGAAGCTCCTCGAGGATGCGACGGTGATCGTCACGTCGGACCACGGAGAGAGGTTCGGCGAGCGCCACCCGCTTCGGGGGAGGCCCGGCCACTACGGCAACCCCGCGTTTCAGGAGCTGCTCCGGGTGCCGCTGATCGTGGCGCCGCCGGTCGTCGACGACCCCACCGCGCCGCTGCGCACCCAGGACCTCCACGACCTGATCCAGGAGATCGCCGGGCTGCGTCCCGACCGGGACGGGGAGCTGGCGCCGGGGGAGCTCTACGTCGGAGAGCGGCGCTTTCGCACCTATCTGGACGGTCGCTGGAAGAGCACCCTGCGGCGGAGCGACGGGAGGCTCTTCCTCTTCGACCTCGAAAACGATCCCGAGGAGAAGCGGAACGTCGCGGAGGTCAGCCCGCACATCGCCGCCGCGCACCGGCAGCGCATCGAGGAGATCTCGGGCGGTCTGGCGATCCGCGGCGCGCTTCCGAAACGCGAGCTCTCGGCGCACGAGCGCGAGACGCTGAAGATCCTGGGCTACGTGGAGTGATTGCGCCCTCGCTGCTCGCGCGTGCGGCGCGCCCGCGAGGCCGCCCACGAGCAGATCGGGCACAGCGCGAAGTCGTGCCCCCGCGCGGGGCAGTGCTCGCGCCCGAAGTAGATCATCTGGAGGTGGACGCGGCCCCAGGCGTCGGGCGGGTACAGCCGCTTCAAGTCGCGCTCCGTCCGCTCCACGTTGGCGCCGCTCGAAAGGCCCCAGCGCGCCGCCAGTCGGTGGATGTGCGTGTCCACGGGAAAGGCCGGCCGGCCAAAGGCCTGCACCATCACCACGCTGGCCGTCTTGTGTCCGACGCCGGGCAGGGCTTCGAGCCCCTCGAAGGAGTCGGGCACCTTCCCGCCGTGCTGCTCGAGAAGCATGCGGGAGAGCTCCTTGATGGCCCGGGCCTTCGAGGGAGCCAGGCCGCAGGGCCGGATGCTGCTCCGGATCTGGGGCACGCTGAGCCGGATCATCTCCCGGGGCGTGGACGCCTTCGCGAAGAGCCGCGGTGTGACCTCGTTGACTCGCTTGTCGGTGCACTGGGCCGAGAGCACCACCGCGATGAGCAGCGTGTACGGGTCGCCGTGGCGCAGGGGAATCGCGGCCTCGGGGTAGAGGCCGTCGAGCAGCGTCTGGATCCGCCGGGCCTTCTCCGCGCGTGTCATGCCGCCTGGATCATACCTGCTAGCTTGGCGGCGGAGCGTGCCATGGCCGATCGCCAGGAGCTATCCGCCCGGAGCTGCGTCCCCTGCGAGGGTGGCGTGCCGCCGCTCGCAGACGACGCGATCCGTGGGCTGCTCGATCAGCTGGGCAGCGACTGGCGGGTGATCGACGGGCATCACCTCGAGAAGGAGTTCGGCTTCGCGGACTTCCGCGAGGCGCTCGCGTTTACCAACCGCGTGGGCGCCCTCGCCGAGGAGCAGGGCCACCACCCCGACATTCACCTCGCCTGGGGCCGCGTGCGGCTGCGGATCTGGACCCACGCGATCGACGGCCTCAGCGAGAGCGACTTCGTACTGGCGGCGAAGGCCGAGGACCTGCGCTAGCTGCCGGTCTGCCGCTCGACGCGGCGCATGAACTCGACCAGAGCAGGTCGTTCGGCGACCATCCTGGCGGCGCCCGGGATGGAGTCGAGGCGCATGGTGTAGAGCATTCCGTAGACGGCGAGGTCGGCCATGCTCACGCGGTCCGCATAGAAGAAGGCGCGGCCGCCGAGGAAGTTGACGAGATCGTCGAGGCGGTCCCCGAGGCCGCGCACCAGCGCCGTCTCGGGACGCTCCCAGGTTCCGCCGGAGCGCAGCCACGCCAGCAGCCGCCTCAGGGAGCGGGGAAGCCGGCTGTTCCGGGGAGCCTCGTTCGCGTCGCCCGAGGCGTTTGCGTTCGCGCGCCCGCGCAAGAACGCCACGAAGTACCAGAGAAAGGACTCGTCCGCCCAGTCTTCGAGCTGACGCTGCATCTCGGCGATCTTGGGGTCGGACGCGATCAGGGGCGGATCGGGGTAGAGCTCATCGAGCCGGAACAGGATGTCGGTGGAGTCCGCCGTTCGCTGACCGTCGATCGTGAGCACCGGCAGCAGACCCGTCTCGGGGCTCCAGCGCTTGTAGTCCTCCGGCCCGCTGGGCTCGCGCAGCTGGAAGTCGATCCCCTTGAGCAGGAGAGCGCGCCGGACCTTCTCGGTGAACGGCGCGAACGCAGGACCGTAGAGGATGACGATGCTCGTGGTGTCCCTCGCGCGGCGGGCGTCCGGCCGTGACGAGCCCTTCCGGTGACGATCGCGGGCTCAGCTTCGGATCTGCGAGCGGCCGCGCTCCTGGACGCTCCCGCGTCGCCGGGCGAGGACTTCGGAGGTCACCGACTTCGCGTGGTCCCGGGAGGCCCGTCCTTCCAGCGCCAACCCCTCCGAGAAGGTAGTCGCAAACCCGGCGTCGATCACGCGCTTGTACCGGCGCAGCGCCTCGGGAACGCAGCCGAGCATGTCCACGGCGAGCGCGCGGCAGGTGGGCAGCAGCTCCTCCGGGGCGACGACGCGGTTCACGAGGCCCCAGGCTTCGGCCCGCTCGGCGGAGAGGTAGTTCCCGGTCAAGGAGAGCTCCTTGGCGCGTTGGATTCCGATCAGGCGCGGGAGCTTCTGACTGAGGCCCCAGCCGGGGAGGATGCCCACGCGGGCGTGCGTGTCGGCGAAGCGGGCCTCGCTGGAGGCGACGAGCACGTCGCAGGCCAGGGCCAGCTCGAAGCCGCCGGTGACGGCAAAGCCGTTGACCGCTCCGAGGATGGGCCCCTCGAACTCCGCGATGGCCCGGATCATGTCGTTGCCGCCGAAGGTCGCGGTGGCGTCGGTCCCGGAGCTGGCGAGCTCCTTCAGGTCCAACCCGGCGCAGAAGGCGCGCCCCGCTCCCGTGAGAATGACCACCCGGATCGCCGGGTCGGTCGCCAGATCGGAGAAGGCCGTCGCGATCGCCTCGCGCAGCTCCCGGGAGAGCGCGTTCATCGACCGGGGCCGGTTCAGCGTGAGGGTGGCGACTTCGTCGCTCCTCTCGACGAGCAGGACGGGTTCGGACATCGGCGGCTCCTCCCCTGCCGAGCCAGGATACGCGGCCGCGAGCGTCGCTGCGAACGCGCCCGGCCGCCCGGAGCCGACGGACCGTGACGCCGCGCGGGCTGCTGGGCCACAATGGGGCCGATGCGCGAGCGCTCCCCCGACGGCAGCTACGGACGGATCTTCGCCGTCGTCCGGCGCATTCCGCGCGGGCGCGTCGCCACCTACGGCCAGGTGGCGCAGCTCGCCGGCCTCGCGGGGCACGCGCGCCAGGTCGGCTACGCGCTCCACGCACTGGGTGCCGAGAGCCCCGTTCCCTGGCACCGCGTGATCAACGCCCGCGGCGGGGTGAGCCCTCGCTCGCTGCCCGGCTGGGAGCGGGTGCAGCGGGATCTGCTCGAGCGCGAGGGTGTCCGCTTCGATGAGCGGGGTTGCGTCGCGCTCGACCACTACCGCTGGCGGCCGCGGCGCAGCCCGATTTCCGTCGCAGGTGGCGCCCGGTGACGAGGCGCGCGCTCCTCGTCGCCGCGGCGGCGCTCGCGGCGGTGGTCCTGGTGCTGCTGCTGCGGGGCGCGCGCTTCGCATCGAAGCAGCTCGCGGTGGCGCCCGCGCTGCCCGTCGAGGTCGACGCCTCGGGATTGGCGCAACGCCTCGCGGGGGGGCTCCGCATCCCCACGGTCTCATCCTCCGACCGCAGCCGCGTCGACGCGTCGGCGTTCCGGCGCTTCCACCGCTACCTCCGGGATAGCTATCCGGCGCTGCACGAGGTCCTCGAGCGGGAGCGGGTCTCCGACGCCAGCCTCCTCTACACGTGGAGGGGACGCCGTGACGACCTGCGCCCGGTGCTGCTGCTCGCCCACCAGGACGTCGTTCCGGTGGAGGCCGGAACCGAGGGCGACTGGACGCAGCTCCCCTTCGGGGGTCGCGTCGCGGACGGCTACGTCTGGGGCCGCGGTGCGATGGACGACAAGGGCAGTCTCTTCTGCATCCTCGAGGCCGCGGAAGCGCTCGTCGCCGCGGGCTTCCGGCCCGAGCGCACCGTGATGCTGGCCT
>JAOTUO010000306.1 GCA_029863845.1 Myxococcales bacterium | reverse complement strand
ACTGCGCAGCGCAGGCGTCCTCTCGTCGGGGCGGGGCGGTCGGCGGCGGATCTCGCGCGGGTGGCGCTGCAGGTGCTGATCCCCGACCCCTGGCGCGCCCGGCTGACCCCCGTCGACGAGGCGTGGGGCGATCTCGTCGTGGACGGCGGGGACGCCGGGCCGCAACGGTTCCGCTGGGTCGACCACCCGACCCTCTTCCGGAACTTCGTGCGCTCGATCGACGCCGCACCGGGGCCCGTTCTGCACTTTCTCCAGACCTCGCTGCCGCACCGCCCCTGGCACTACCTGCCCTCCGGCCGCGCCTTCTTCCCGTACTTCAATCACGGGCGCGGCGCCTGGTTCGAAATGTCGGACGACGAGTGGTTCCGGATCGACGAGCAGCACCGGCATCTGCTTCAGGTCGCCTTCGTCGATCGCCTGCTGGGCGAGTTGCTCGACCACCTGGAGACGATCGGCCTCTACGATCGCGCTCTGGTGATCGTGTGCGCCGACCACGGCGCGAGCTTCTGGCCCGGCGACAACGCGCGCATCGTGGGCCGGAGCCGCCATCCCTTCGACATCCTCTCGATCCCCCTCCTCATCAAGCGTCCCTGGCAGCGCGAGCCGCGGCTCGACGACTCGAACGTCGAGACCATCGACATCCTGCCGAGCATCGCGGACGTGCTGGACGTGGATCTCTCCGGGGACGCCGCCGCGGGCTGGGATCTCGACGGCTGCTCGGTCTTCGATCCCGCGTGCGCCGTTCGGCCGGCCAAGCGGGCCTACGTTCCGGTGACCGAAGGTGCCCCCCGCAGCCGTCGCCTCGACTTCGATCCGCAGCCCATCTTCCCGAGCGAGAGCCTCGACCGCAAGCTGCGCCTCTTCGACTCGGGCAGCGTGGATCTCGGAACGCGGCGCTTTGGCGAGGACGCCGCGCTCGTCGGCCGCCCCGTAGCGGCGCTCGTTGCCGCGTCCGGCGGCTCGCCGGGAAGCTTGCGTCTCGACGGGTCGCAGCGCCCGCGGCGGATGAGTCCCCACGCCGTCGTGGTACCGGTGCGGGTGAGCGGCGTCCTCGAGCTCGATCCGCCCCGGCAATCCGAGGCGGCGCTGCCGCGCGTCGCCGTGGCCGCGCGCCGGATCGTTCGCGCCGTGGTTCCCGCTCCCCGCGACGCGCAGGGCGACGCCCGCGTGCTCGCCACACTCGACGAAGCGACCGTGGCAGGGGACGGCGACCCGGATCTCACCTTCTACCTCGTCGAGGGCGCCCCCGACCGGGCCCGTCTCCGGCCGCTCGCGCTGCGCTGACGCGGCGGCCCCGTCTCGCCGCGATGCGGCCGGTACCCCCCGGTCGGAACCATCGCTCCGCGTTCAGCCGGGGCAGCCCGCGCTCGGGCCTTCCGGGCGTTGCGCCCTCTGGGCGGGCTCCGCCAATGCCGCGAGCTTCTCCACGTGGGACGCGGCCATCTTCTTGATGAACGCGGACAGGCGGGCGACCTCCCCGAGCTCCTCTTCGGCGATCCCGACACGCTGGCTGGCCTTCAGGTGCCTGTCCAGGCTCGCGGTGCAATTGACGGCGAAGGCCGCGGCGACGCAGACGAGTTCCTCGATCCGGGTGGTCTCCTGGGATGAGCCAGCGCCTGCGGTCTCGCTGCCGGCTCCGCGGTCCTCGAGACCATGGCTCTCCATGATCGCCGTGGCCTCCCTTCGGATCCGTACGGCGTCGGCGATGGCCTTTCGGATCTCGCCGTCGGATGCCTGGACCTTGCGAACCTCTCGCAAGTGGTAATCGGTGCAGGGTTTGCAGCCGGCCGCGATCGATGCTCCGACTGCGACCAGCTCCTTCTCGGTGACCGTGAGCGCCATCTACGACTCCTCCCGCGGCTCGGGTTCGAAATTCCGTGGTCCTGTCCTCATCCCGTTGGACGATTCTCCGTCGCGAAACGTTACAATCCCCCGGCACCCGCTGGCCTCCGACACGAGGTCGTGGCATAGTGTCTTGGCGTCGAAGTCAGCTCCGAAGCCCGGCGGGGAGAAACGCGTGGAAGGGATCCGAGCGGAGGCTTTGGCCGCACATCGCCCGGCGCTGCGGCGCTTCGTGTTGCGTCACGTCGGGGACGAAGCCCTGGCCGAGGATCTGACGCAGGAGACCTTCCTGCGGGTCGAGCGCTCCCGCAGCGGCTACCGGGGCGAGTCCAGTGAGCGGAGCTGGCTCTGCGCCATCGCACTGAACGTGATCCGCGATCACTACCGCGCCGCCGGACGCGCCCCCGACCCGACTTCCGTGGCGGAGATGCTGGAGGGCGTGAGCCCCGACGAAGGCGGCGAGCACGCCCTGCTCGAGTCGGAGATGGCCGCCTGCATCGGCGAGTTCCTGGTCCAGCTGCCGCATCCACACCACGACGTGCTGGCCCTGCACGACATGGCCGGTCTGACCCACTCCGAGATCGCTTCCGCCCTTGGCCTCTCCGTGGCCAACTCCCGCGTCCTGCTGCACCGCGCTCGCGCGGCGTTGCGCGAGATCCTGAAGCGGAACTGCGTGCTCTCCTTGGACGGCGAAGCCGTTCCCTGCGAACGCAAGCCGACTTCCTAGCAGACTTGCGCGCGGCGTCCCCGAGCGCGAGCGTTCGCGGGCTGAGGAACAACCGGGTCGCCACCGGCGAAAGGGGGTCGGAAGAGCGAAAATGAGAAGATCCCTCGCGAACCTCTTGCTCGCGCTCGGCTCCGTCACGGCGGTCTTGTTGGTCGCCGAACTCGGCCTCCGCCTCTTCGTGGGACCGGTCCCTCCACACGTCCGCGCGCCCTGGTTTCAGAACCGGATGCGCGCGCCCGAGTCGATTCGCGCACCTTCGCCCTTCCCCGGCGTTCCCTATCTCCTCGCACACGGCACGGAGGTCGTGCACGACTTCGACTCGAATCCGCGCGGCTATTTCGATGGGGACGGGACGCTCACCTACCGCACCAATTCCCTGGGCTGGCGCGAGCGCGAGTTCGAGCGCCAGAAACGCAACGGGATCTTTCGCATCGTCGGCATCGGTGACTCGTTCACGTTCGGAACGGGGGTGCGGAGGGAGCACCTCTTCCTCACTCGCCTCCAGGCCGCGCTGGATCGGGAGCGTCCCCGGCGCTACGAGGTCATCAACCTCGGTGTCATGGGCTTCAACGCAGCGCACGAGGCGGCTTTGTTGCAGCATTACGGAGTTGCGCTGAATCCCGACCTGGTCCTGGTCTGCTTCGTCCTGAATGACGCCGAGGTGCTCATTCCCCGCCAATTTCGCATGCGGCGCCTCTCGGCCTTGCCGCCGAAGCCCGCCGGTGCGAGGCCCTGGTCGCTGCTAGCGGAGCATCTGAGCGTCCGGCTCCAGAACCGGAAGCGGAATCGACAATTCATCGAGAAGATGCGCCGCAACTTCGAGCCCGACGACGCCGGGTGGCAGCAAGCGGTTGCGGCGCTCCGATTGGAAAAGTCACTCGCTCGCAGGCATGGCTTCCAGCTCGTCCTGGTGGTCTTCCCGCTGCTCTGGGACCTCGGGGACGGCTACCCGTTCGCCGGGATTCACGCGGAAGTGGCTGCCGCCGGGCACCGGCTCGACATTCCCGTCCTGGATCTGCTCCAGGCCTTCCAGGGCCAGGAGACCGAAGCGCTGTGGGTCCATCCCTCGAACCACCATCCCAACGAGAAGGCCCATTCCATCGCGGCCCGGGCGCTGTTCGCGTTCTTGAACGAGCGAGGACTGCTCGACGCCGGTTCGCCTGGAGCTTCGCTGCGCTGACGCATGGGAGGCGTCGATTCGCGATCGACGCCGCTCGCAGTCGAGCAGAGGGGGGTCAGAAGGCGAGCCCGATCCGCAGGCCCTGCTGCTTGGTATTCCCGTAGAGACGCAGCGTGAGATCGTGATCGGCGATGGTGATTCCGCGCACCTCGACGCCGAGACCGGGGCGCTTCTCCCAGATGGGACCGTACGCCTTCAGGTGGAGCTTGCGCTCGCCCAGCTGAAGCGACTGGCGGTACTCGAAGCCGTGCTTCTGCGCGAACGAGAAGCGGCTGCGAAGCGATCCCCTGTTTACCGTGAGCTCGGCCAGTTCGGACAGGAGGATGTCGCGAGAGCGTAGCTCGTGCGTCTTCTCGTTGGTTTCGATGTCTTCCGCCTGGGCGGCCGTGCAGAGCGTCAGCAGAATCGTCAGCATCAAGAGAGTATGCAGCGGATGCGGTCTCTTGGAGTTTCGCATGGCCTCATGACCTCGCTGCCCCTCCCGCATTGCCTGCCTGGTCGGTAGAGGTGCAAATGTCGTGCCGGGGGCGGCGCGCAGGGACGTTCGTAAGTCCGTGGAATCGAGCCGCTTCGGCGCCGCAGCCGGAATCGCCCCTCCGGGGTGGGAAGTCTCCTTCCCAGAATGGGTACTCCGGCAGGGCGAGTTGCCGGCGGGTTTCCTACGAGCTGCGATCCGGGCAACCGGTTCCGGACGGCCCAGAGCTGGCGTCACCGGGCCGCAGCGCCGTCGCAGGGAGGAAGGAGGGCCTGGCGCTGCTGCCGACCCCTGGCCCGACGGCGAAGCATGGGGTCCGCCGACAGGAGATGCGGATCCTGGGCCGGGCGAACGGACGCTGTCTTGACGTCGAGCGCCGGCCTGCGGACACTCGGCGCGATGAGCGACGCGGCGATCGTGCTGTGCGGCGGCCGATCGCGTCGCATGGCTCGGGACAAGGCGAGCCTCCCCTTCGGCGAAGAGACGCTGCTCGAGCGCGTCGTCCGGATCGTCTCGCAGGTTGTGGACGAGGTGTGGGTCGTCGCGCGCGAAGGCCAGGAGGTCGCCGGCGCCTACCGGATCGCGCGCGATCCGGAAGAGGGGCTCGGCCCGCTGGCCGGGCTGTGCGCCGGACTCGAGGCGATGAGC
>JAOTUO010000030.1 GCA_029863845.1 Myxococcales bacterium | reverse complement strand
CGCCCGGTAGAGGGTGTCGGTGACGAGCGTCGACTTGCCCGAGCCCGAGACGCCGGTCACGACCGTGGTGACACCGATGGGCAGCCGGAGCGTCACGTTCTTCAGGTTGTGCTGGCGGCAGCCGGTCAGGACGAGGGCCCGGTTGCCCGCGGGCCGACGCCGCTTCGGCACGCGAATGCGTCGGCTGCCGCTGAGATACGCGCCGGTCAGCGACTTTGCGTCGGCGACGATCTCCTCCGGCGAGCCCTCGGCGACGATGCGCCCGCCGTGGATGCCGGCGCCAGGCCCCATGTCGATCACGAAGTCGGCGGCGCGGATCGTGGCCTCGTCGTGCTCGACCACGAGCACGCTGTTGCCCGCCTCGCGCAGCCGCTTCAGGCTGTCCAGCAGGCGCTGGTTGTCGCGGGGGTGCAGGCCGATGGACGGCTCGTCGAGGATGTACAGCACGCCCATCAGGCTCGAGCCCACCTGGGTCGCCAGGCGGATGCGCTGGCCCTCGCCGCCCGACAGGGTGGCGCTGGCGCGGTCGAGCGTCAGGTACGAGAGCCCCACGTCCGCGAGGAAGCGCAGGCGCTCGCGGATCTCCTTCAGGATGCGGTCCGCGACGGTCCGCTGTCGGGGCGCGAGCTCGAGCCCTGCGACGAAGCGGGCCGCCTCCGCGACCGTGAGCTTTGCCACCTCGGCGATCGATCGTCCTCCCACGTGCACACTGCGGGCCTCGACGCGCAGGCGCGAGCCGTCGCAGTCGGGGCAATCCCCTGCGCTGCGAAAGCGCTCGAGCTCCGCGCAATCGATCGCGTGGCCCGCCTCGTAGCGCCGCTGCATCTCGCCGACCACGCCGTCCCAGCGCCGCTTGAACGACGTCTGCCGGCCGCTCCGCTCGAAGGCGAACTCGACCTCGTGGTTCCCGGCCCCGTGCAGGATTCCCGAGCGCGCGCTCCGCGGCAGCTTTCGCCACGGGGTGTCGGGGTCGACTCCGTAGTGGGCGGCGAGCGCCGCGATCAGCTGTCCGTAGTAGCGCGCGCTCCGGGGCCCGCTCCACGGGACGACAGCTCCCGCGGCCAATGACTTCGACGCGTCGGGGACGATCCGCTCCGGGTCGAATTCGTCGCGGGTGCCGAGACCGCCGCAGCGGGGACAGGCGCCGTGCGGGCTGTTGAAGGAGAACATCCGGGGAGAGATCTCGGGATAGGAGACGCCGCAGTCCACGCAGGCGTTGCGCTCCGAGAGCAGCCACTCCTCCGGCTCGCCGCCCGCCGGGTCCACGGCGACGGTGACGAGGCCGTCGGCGAGGCGCAGCGCGGTCTCGATCGACTCGGCGATGCGCCCGCGCGCGGACTCCTTCGCCACCACGCGATCGACGACGACGTCGATGGAGTGCTGCGACTGCTTCGAGAGGCGGATCTCCTCCGAGAGCTCGTGGAGGGCGCCGTCGATCCGCGCGCGGACGAAGCCCTGCCGACGAAACGACTCCAGCTCGCGGCGGTACTCGCCCTTCCGATCGCGCACCACCGGCGCCAGAATCTCAACCCGCGTATCCGGGCTCAGCGCCACCACGCGGTCCGTCATCTGCTGAGGCGTCTGGCTGGCGATGGGCTTGCCACAGCGGTGGCAGTGCGGCTGTCCGACCCGGGCGTAGAGGAGGCGCAGGTAGTCGGCGATCTCGGTGGTCGTACCCACCGTCGACCGGGGGTTTCGGCTGAGGCTCTTCTGCTCGATGGCGATCGCGGGAGAGAGACCTTCGATGGAATCCACGTCGGGCTTGCTCATCTGCTCGAGGAACTGCCGGGCGTAGGCCGACAGCGATTCCACGTAGCGGCGCTGGCCCTCCGCGTAGATCGTGTCGAAGGCCAGCGAGGACTTGCCCGACCCGGAAAGGCCGGTGATCACGACCAGCTGGTCGCGGGGGATGCGCACGTCGAGATCGCGTAGGTTGTGCTCCCGGGCGCCCCGGACCACGATGTGGGTGGGAGAAGAGGAGGCGACTGCCGTCACGGAACGAGTGATTCGTCCCCCTCGTCGGGGAACTTCGAAGGGCTCAGCTTCGCCGCGTCCGCGAAGTACCCCCGTCGCTCGATGTAGGTGTTCTCTCGCAGCTTCTCCATCCAGTCGGCGTACTCGCGGGCCAGACGGCGCTCGAAGACCTCCTCTTCGAGCTTCGGCTTCGCCATCTCGAAGGTGACCGGCTCGTACTCCTCGCGCTCGAGGAGCTTGAGGAGGGTGCAGATCGAGCCCACCTCCAGGATGCCGCTCACCTCGCCCGGCTCGAGCGGTTCGAGAACCTTCGACATCCACGCTGCCAGGCGGTCGACGTGGAGCCAGCCGATGTCTCCGCCCTTCCTCGCGGCGACTGCCGAGTAGTCGAGTGCGACCGTCTCGAAGGACTCCCCGGCCTCGATGCGTGCCGCCGCGTCGCGCGCGTCGACCCAGGCCTTCTGCTTGTCCCGGCCCGTCTCCGACCCGAAGGGGATCACGATCTGGCCCACGTGGACGACCTCGCCGGCGCGGGGCTGGTTCGAGTAGCGCTGGTTGTAGAGCTCCACGACTTCCTGATCGGTCACGTTGATCTGCGACCCGATCATGGCGGTGACGACCTTCCGCCGCTCGAGCTCGCGCTTGATCTCAGCCCGGTAGTCCGGGTAGCTGAGGCCGTGGGATGCGACGCTGCGCCGCAGGTCGTCGATGCTCAGATTGTTCTCCTTGGCGATGCTGCGGATCGTCGCGTCGATCTCCTCGTCGCTGGCGCTGAGGTCGGATTGGCGGACGACCTGCTCGATCAACCGCCACTCGATCATCCGCTCGAGGCCTTCGGCCCGGATCTTGGCGATCTCGCTGTCGGGGATGCCGGCCTCGCGCATCCGCTTCTCGGTGGGCTCCACCATCCGGAGCACTTCCGAGACGAGGACGATATCGGCGCCGACCTGAGCCGCGATGCCATCGATGAGCTGCTCGCCCGCCGCCGCGGGCGCGGCCGCGAGGGCGGCGGCTGCGACCCAGCTCCAGACGCGCTGCGACATGCGATGGCCCCCGCTGCGGTTTCCATGGTAGCTCGCCGTCTGCGACGAAACGACGCTCACCGGCCGGCTCGGCTAAGCTCACGGCTCGTGCGGAGCCGAGTGGGCGAACGACGGGCGTGCGGGTCCGGATGAGCTGGCGGCGCGCCCAGCTCCTCGGCGCCGTCGCGCTGGTCATCCTGCCGCTGGGCTTCGTGTTCTTCCGCTGCTCGGCCTCCCCCGGCATCGCCTTCATCCGGCAGTCGCGCTCCGCCCCCTGGCTGATCGCGCCGCGTCCGGTGTCGTCCTACCTCCAGCAGTGGGGGCGGAGCGAAGTTCCCGTCGACACCTTCACGGGCAGGTTCGACCTCGAGTCGGCGGAGGGGCCGGTCCACGTCCGCGTGCGCGCGCTGCGCCGCTTCCGGGTCCGGATGAACGGGAGCGCCGTGCGCGAGGACGCGAGCGACGGCGACCGCTGGCGGGAGGAAACGCGGCTGGACGTGACGCCGTGGCTTCAGCCGGGACGCAACGAGATCGCCGTCGAGGTCGAGAACGACTCCGGTCCGCCGCTGCTCTCGCTGAGCCTGGAGGGGCTGGCCGAGCCGCTGGCGGCGGGACCGTCGTGGTGGGTGGAGTCCGGCGGGAGGACCCTCGGCTTCGCCCGCATCGCGGACGACACCCTCCCCTTTGCGGCGTCCCCCCCCGGTCCCACTCCAGGGAGCGCCCTCGCCGAGCACCGGGACACGGCGCTCCTGCTCTTCATGATCGGTCTGCTGGGCTTCCTGGCCGGTCGCCGGCGGCTGGGTCCGCGCGGCCGGGCGGCCCTGCCCGCCCTCATCCTGGCCCTCTCCAGCGTGGCCTGGGCCGGGCTCTTCGCCGGGAAGTGGCTCCGGATTCCGCTGACGGTCGGATTCGACGTCCATCACCACCTCGCCTACGTCGCGTTCCTGCGCGATCACGGCGCGCTGCCGCTCGCCACCGATGGCTGGTCGATGTATCACCCGCCGCTGTTCTACGCCGCGGCGGCGGGCCTGGCCGCAATCGGGGAGTGGACGAGCGGGGTGAAGGCGCTACCGCTCCCGCTCAAGCTGATCCCCTTCCTGTGCGGCCTCGGCAGCGTGTGGGTCGCGTTCGCCCTCGCGCGGCGTCTCTTCCCGGGGGACCTGCGCGTGCGTTCGTTCGCCGTGCTCTTCGCCGCGGTCCTCCCGATGAACCTCTACGGAGCGGCCTATTTCTCGAACGAGGTGCCGCACGCGTTGCTGGTGGGGCTGGCACTGCTCGCGACGGTGGGCGCGCTGCTGGAGACGCGCACGACCGCGCGTTCGGCCGCCGCGCTCGGGCTCCTGTTCGGATCGGCGGCACTCACGAAGTTCACCGCCCTCGCGTTGATCCCGATCGCGCTCTTCTTCCTGCTGTGCAAGCTCCTGGCCGTGGAGCGCGCCTCGCCGGCCCGGGCCGGCCGCCTGGCGGCCGTCTTCGCGGCGACCCTGCTGTGCGTGGCGGGCTGGTTCTATGCCCGAAACTGGATCGAGCTCGGCCAGCCCTTGGTGGGCAACTGGAACCTGCCCGGCCCGGGCCGGACGTGGTGGCAGCAGCCGGGCTTCCACACCCTGGCCTACTACACGGGATTCGGCGAGTCGCTCCGCCAGCCGATCTACGCGGCCTTCCACTCCTTCTGGGACGGGATCTACTCGACGCTCTGGGGCGACGGCCTGATCGCGGGTCGCGCTCTACCGGCGCAGCGCCACGCGTTCTGGAACTACGATTTCATGTCCATGGGCTACCTGCTGGCGCTTCCGGCGACTGCCCTCGTGCTGTTCGGAGCGGTCTGCTGCGTCGAGCTCGGCTTCCGCGACGCCGACCCCCGCCGGCGGGCGGCATTCTGCTTCCTGGCGACCGCGGTCTGGGTGATCGGCTGTGCGATCCTGTACATGACCGTTCAGCTTCCGTTCTTCGGGCAGGCGAAGGCCTTCTACGGGCTCTCGATGGGCGCGCCCCTGGCGCTCTTCTTTGCGTTGGGCGCCGCGCGCCTGGATGCGGCGCTCGCCGGACCGCGCCTCCTCCTGGTGCGGGCCGTCTTCTACGGCTGGCTGTTCTGCTTCGCAGCCGTTCTCTTCCTGTCCTACGCCGCCTGAGCAGTCGTTGCGGGCCCAGCCCGCTAGGCGGGATCCGTATCCGGGAAGAGCTCCGCGATCGTGTCCTGGATCGCCAGCGCCGCCGCGCGGGGCTCGGCTGCGTCGCGGATCGGCCGGCCGACGACGATGTAGTCGGCGCCGGCCAGGAAGGCCTCGCGTACCGTCATCACCCGCTTCTGGTCGTCGTCGCTGCGGTTCTCGACGGGCCGGATGCCGGGCGACACCACCAGGAAGCGGCTGCCCAGCGACGCTCGCAGGGCGCGGGCCTCGAGCCCCGAGGAGATGACCCCGTCGCAGCCGTGGGCGAGAGCGCGCTTCGCCCGCGAGAGAACGAGCTCCTCGACCGAGACCGAAAAGCCCAGATCCCGCAGGTCGCCCCGGTCGAGGGAGGTGAGCGCCGTGACTGCGAGTAGCTTGAGGTCGCCTTTCTCGCGACAGGCGGCCGCGAGCATGGCGTCGTTTCCGTGCACCGTGGCGAACGTGGCGCGGCGATCCCGCAGCCGGCGCACGGCCGCGCCCACCGTCTCGGGGACGTCGAAGAACTTGAGGTCCACGAAGACCCGCTTGCCCCGGTCCACCAGATCGTCGAGCAGCGCGAAGTAGCCGCCGGCCATGAACAACTCGAGGCCCAGCTTGTAGAAGTGCACGCTGTCCCCGAGCGCGTCGACCAGGCGGAGCGCGTGCTCGGGCCCGGGCACGTCGAGGGCGAAGATCAGGCGATCGCGTCGCGGGATCGGCTTGTCCGAGAGCAGTCGCCGGTCGTCGCTCATGGGAGCCGAACGAACCCTACCACAGGCCCCGTGGATCGGACGCCGAGCGATGAGGCGTAGCCGAGTAGAGTGTGGAAGGGCTAGGCTGCACGCGCGATGGCGGCCCCCGCCCCGGCACCCGGGTTGCGCCACGAGTTCGTCGAGGCGAACGGCCTTCGCTTCCACGTGGCGGCCTGCGGCGACGGAGAGCGGCTGGCGCTCTGCCTCCACGGCTTTCCCGAGTGCTGGTACTCCTGGCGCTACCAGCTGCCCCTGCTCTCGCGGCTCGGCTACCGCGTGTGGGCGCCGGACCTGCGCGGTTACGGCGAGACGGATCGGCCGCGGCGCGTCGCGGACTACGCCATCGAGACGCTGATGAACGACGTGGCGGGGCTGATCGACGCCTCCGGGGCGCGCTCGACGCTCCTCGTCGCCCACGATTGGGGTGCGATCATCGCCTGGTACTTCGCGATCCGACGCGTCCGCCCGCTCGAGCGCCTGGTCGTGATGAACCTCCCCCACCCCGGCGCTGCGGGGCCGGCGTTTCGCACCTGGAGGCAGCGGCGGCGCTCCTGGTACGCCCTGTTCTTCCAGCTTCCGTGGCTTCCGGAGCAGCTGATCGGGGCGCTGCGGTTCCGGGCGATCGGCGAGATGATCCGCCGCAGCTGCGCCAACCCGGATCGCTTTCCCGAGGAGGTGCTCTCCGTCTATCGCGAGTCGGCGGCGCGCCCCGGCGCCATGAAGGCGATGCTCGACTACTATCGGGCGTTCGTGCGCGGGGGCGGCCTCGTCCGCCAGCGCCGCCTCGGGTTTCCGGCGATCGATACGCCCACTCTCCTGCTCTGGGGCGAAGACGACGTCGCGTTCGGGAAGGAGACGACCTTCGGCACGGAGGTCTACGTCCGCGATCTCACCCTTCGCTATCTCCCCGGCGTCTCGCACTGGGTGCAGCAGGACGCGCCGGATATCGTGAACGCCATGCTCGAGGCATGGCTCGGGGACCGACCGGTTCCGGAGTCGCCCCTTCGGGAGCGGTAGCCGTGCCGCCCATCGCCGGCGGAAGACCCGCCCCGACCGCCCCATCAACCGCAGGCGGCGGCCGGCCGATAAGCCGTGTCGTGAAGAAGGTGCTCATCGTCCTGGCCCTGGTCGCCGGCGCCCTCGGCGTCGGCTGGGTGGCTCCCGATCTCCCGGTCGTCGGCGTGGCGGCGGAGGAGCTCGTCGCGTTCGCCGAGTCGATCGCGGAAGGCCCCGGGGCCATGGAGAGGGCGTCGAGCCTGGCCGTGAAGGTCCGTCCGAAGCAGAAGTACTACCAGTACACGGACGGCACCGGCTCGGTGCGCTTCGCCGAGAAGCTGGAGGACGTCCCCGAGCCGCTGCGCGCCCAGGCGGGAACCGTCCTGATGGATGGGCCGCCCCCCACCAACCCCGCCCAGGCTCGCGCGGCCCGCGCGGCGCAGACGGCCGCGGTGAAGGCCGCGGCGCTGAAGCGCGTTCCCAAGGTCGTCGTCTACACGGCGCAGTGGGACGAGGGCTCTCGGGACATGCTCGCGTGGCTCGACAAGCACGAGATCGAGTACGAGAACCGCGACGTCGACGAGGCCCCGCGCTTCTTCGTGGAGCTGCAGGACAAGACCGGCAGCACGAGCGTTCCGGCCTGGGAGATCAACGGCGAGATCCAGCGCGGCTTCAGGTCCCGCCACTTCACGCGACTCTACGAAAAGGCCCGCAAGGCCGGCTGACGCGGCACGAGGGGAGGCCTCGGCCGCCGGCTAGGCGGCGCCGAGGTTGGTGAGCAGGCGGTGCGCCGTCTCCAGCAGCTGCCCCGGTTCGTCGTCGGGTGCGGGCGCGACGATCTTGTGGCCCGGCGCGACGCGCAGCCCGCTGTTCGCCTGGGTCAGCAGGTTCACGAGGCGCTGCGGATCGATGTTCGGGGCCGCGGCCATCGTGAGGAGGACCTCCCCCTTCGCGACATCGACCGCCAGCACGCCGAGCTTGCGGGCCAGAACCTTCAGGCGGATCACCTCGATCAGGTTCCCCGCCTCGGTGGGCAGGGGCCCGAAGCGGTCGAGGATCTCGTCCCGGATGCGATCCACCTCGGCGTCCGCCCGCGAGCTCGCCAGGCGCTTGTAGAGCACCAGGCGCTGGTTCACGCTGGCGACGTACGCTTCGGGAAGGCGCGCGGGGATCGGCAGGCGGATCTCGGGATCGATCTCGGGCTCGTGCATCACGCCGCGCAGCTCCTCCATCTTCCGCTCGAGCATCTTCATGTACGTCTCGTAGCCGACGGCGGCCAGCATGCCGGACTGCTCCCGGCCCAGCAGGTCGCCGGCGCCCCGGATCTCGAGGTCCATGCTCGCGAGGCGAAAGCCGCTGCCGAGTGCCGTGAGGCCCTGGATCGCTTCCAGGCGCTTCTCGGCGTCGGCGCTCAGGGCATCCTGTTTCGGAATCAGGAGGTAGGCATAGGCGCGGTGGCCCCCGCGGCCCACCCGACCGCGCAGCTGGTAGAGCTGCGCGAGGCCCATTGCGTCGGCGCGGTTGATCAGGATCGTGTTGGCCCGCGGGATGTCGAGGCCGCTTTCGATGATGGTCGTGCACAGCAGGACGTTCGCCTCGCCGCTCAGGAAGCGGAGCATCCGCTGCTCGAGCTCGCGCTCGCGCATCTGCCCGTGGGCGACGATCACCTTGGCCTCCGGGACCACTCGCGCCAGCAGCTTCTCCATGGCGTCGATCGTGTGCACGCGGTTGTGGACGAAGAAGACCTGGCCGCCACGGCGAAGCTCGCGCACGATGGCCTCGCGGATCAGGCTCTCGGAGAAGCGGCAGACCTGGGTGCGGATCGCGAGCCGGTCCGCGGGCGGCGTTTCGATCACGGAGAGGTCGCGGAGACCGGTGAACGCCATCTGCAGCGTACGCGGAATGGGCGTCGCCGTCAGCGTGATCACGTCGAGCGTCTTCTTCAACTGCTTGATGCGCTCCTTGTGGGTCACGCCGAAGCGCTGCTCCTCGTCGATGACCAGCAGCCCGAGATTGCGGAAGCGAACGTTCTTCTGAAGCAGCCGGTGCGTGCCGATCACGATGTCGATCGTTCCGTCGGCGAGCCCTTCGAGCACTGCCCGGGCCTCGCGCGGGCGGCGGAAGCGCGAGAGTGATTCGACGCGCATCGGATAGCCGTCGAAGCGCCGGCGGAAGGTCTGCTCGTGCTGTTGACACAGGATCGTCGTCGGGACGAGAAGCGCGACCTGCATACCGTCCATGGCGGCGCGGAAGGCCGCGCGCACCGCGACCTCGGTCTTCCCGTAGCCGACGTCCCCGCACACCAGCCGGTCCATGGGCTTCGGCTTCTGGAGGTCCGCGAGCACGTCCTCGATGACGGCGAGCTGGTCCGGCGTCTCCTCGTAGGCGAACCTCGCCTCGAACTCCTCCATCATGCGATCCCGCGGCGAGAACGAGTGGCCCGGCGCCAGCTCGCGCGCCGCGTGCACCGCGAGCAGCTCCTGGGTCATGTCCTGGAGCGATTCGCGGACCGTGCGCTTCGCCTTCTCCCAGGTCGCGCCGCCCAGCTTGTCGATGCGCGGTACGTGCCCGTCCGACCCGGCGTAGCGCTGCACGAGGTTGAGGCGGTACACGGGAACGAGCAGGCGCGCCTCGTCGGCATAGCCCAGGCGCAGGAACTCGCTCTCGACCCCGCGCAGCGTCAGGTTCACCAGGCCCTGGTAGATCCCGATGCCGTGATCCTCGTGGACCAGGAAGTCGCCCGCCGACAGCTGCGCGAGGGCTTCGATTGCGGCGCCCTCGGGCCAGCTGGCGCGCGGACGCCGCTTCTCGCGCGGACCGAAGATCTCCTCCTCCGTCACCACCGCGAGCTTCTCGAGCGGCAGCACGAAGCCCTCGGACAGCGCCGCCGTCCGCACCTCGACGCGCCCCCGGCCAGACCAGCGCCAGGCGGGCCGCGGCTCGTCGGCGGCTCGCGCCTCGACCCCGTACTCGGCGAGGAGCGTGCGCAGGCGCTCCGCGCCCGAGAGCGAGGCGGCCGACAGCACCACGCGCCAGCCTTCCCGGCGCCACTCCTCGACCACCTTCACGAGTGGCGCCAGCGCCTGCTCACCAGTGCGCGCCCTGAGCAGCGCGCGCCTCAGCTCGTCGAGCCCGTAGGCGCGCACGCTGAAGAACTCGGAGCCGTCGGACGCGTCGACGATCTCGAGGCGCTCGAGCCGCACGGGTCGCCGGGCCCGGATCGCCTGCTCGAGCCGGTCCGGGGCGACCAGCAGGTCGTCGGGCGGCGAGACCACCCGGCCGCTCGCGATCGCGACGTCGAAGTTCTCGCGTGCTTCCGCGGCGTAGCGCGCCAGCCGCTCGCACCCGGCCTCGGGATCGTCGGCGATGACGAGCGCGTCCTCCGGGACGAAGTCCAACACGCTTTCGAGGGAGGGCTGCAGCAGCGGCGCCAGCGCCTCGGCCCCCGCCGGCGCGTTCCCGCGCAGCAGTGAGTCCAGCAGCGCGTCCACCGCGCGCGCGTCCACCTCTTGTGAGGCGGCGAGCTCACGAATCGCCGGCGAGCGTGCGATCACCAGCGAGCGGTCGATCAACAGCTCGTGGGGCGGCGGGGCGACGGCGTAGCCCAGCGCGGACTGCGAGCGCTGGCTCGCGGCGTCGAACTCCCGGATCGAATCCACCTCGTCGCCCAACAGCTCCACCCGCAAGGGATGGGCTCGCTGAGGCGGAAACAGGTCGAGGATGCCGCCGCGTACGGCCAGCTCGCCGCGCTCCTCGACGAGCGGCATCCGCGTGTAGCCCGCCGCGACCAGCGTCTCGACCAGCGCGTCGCGATCGATGGTCTGCCCCACCTCGAGGTGCACCGATCGCGCGCGCACCGCCTCGCGAGATGGGACGCGCGCGGCCAGCGCCGTCCAGGTGGCCACCACCACGGGGGCGGGCTCGTCCGGGGCCAGAGCGTCGGAATGCGTCGGTGTGCTCGCGAGCCAGCGATAGAGCACGTCCATGCGCTGGGCGACGACGAAGGGCTGGGGCGAGAAGCGCTCGTAGGGCTGGGTGTCGTGGCGGGGGAAGGCCCGCACGCGGCCGCCGACCGCGGGGTCGCCGAGCGCCGTGCGCAGGTCGTCGAGAAAGGCGTCGGCCGCCCTGGCCGTCGGTACCAGCACCAGCACGGGCCGATCGCCGTGGGCGCGGACGAGGTGCGCGGCCACCACCGCCCGCGCGGCGCCCCGCAGGCCCGTCAGACGCACGCTGCCCACTCGCGCCATCACGCGCTCGACGACGTCGTCCAGCCTGCGAACCGGGCTCGAATCCCGCACCGAGGTCCCTCTCTGCACGCACGACGGCCCCGTCACCCCACCGAAGGGGAGGGGTGCGAGGTCCGCCGGAAATTCTAGCCGCGTCCCAGTCGATCGGTATGCGCGACGAAGGGATGAAGCCCCGGCGCTCGCGCCTCCGGGGTCAGCGGCGGCGCCGCGCCGCGTCCTCCGCGACCTCCAGGGTTCGTCGCGCGAGCCCGGACCAACCGTGCTGTGCCTCGAGGTGGGCTCGCGCAGCGCGTCCCAGGCGCTCGGCTCGCCCGCGGTCCGCGAGCAGCGCCCGGATCGCGCCGGCGAGCTCCGCGTCGCTGCCCCCGGTGTCGAGCAGCCATGCCGAGCGGTCGTGCTCGAGCCCTTCGGCCACCTCGGAGCGCGCGACGATGGCGCGTCGCGCCTCCATGTAGTTGAGCAGCTTGACGGGAAAGCCGCCGGGCCGGCGGCGGGGTAGCACGGCGACACCCGCCGCGAACGTGAGGGCGCGCACCTCCTGCGGGGACGCGAAGCGCACGATGCGCAGCGCGCCCTCGGTGGCGCGCTTCGCGGCGTGGGTGGCGACCACGACCGGGACCTCGGGAATCCTGCGCGCGGCGCGGTCTAGCTCCGCGAGATCCTGGTATCGGTCGAGATTGCCCGCGTACAGGGCGAAGCGGCTGGCCTCGACCCCGACCCGCTCGCAAACCCGCGCAACGGCCGCGGGTTCGGGATCGGGCTCGGGGTCGAGGCCGGGCGGGATCACGGCAACCGGCGCGCGCGCGTAAGGCTCGAGCTGCCTCGCCGTCGGGCGGCACAGCGCCACGATGCCGTCGGCCGAACGCGCGATTCGCCGGTCGAGTCCGCGTCCCGCCGCCGCGAGGAGGGCGCCCAGCCGGCCGGGCCCGAAGGTGGCGAGCTCGAAGGCCATCAGCGTGTGGGCCACGTAAACGACGGGCACGCGCGTGAGGGGGCGCGCCGCAATCGCGATCAGCGCGGCTTCGACGTTGTGCGCCAGCGCCACGTCGAAGCGCCGGCGGCGCTGGGCGGCCACGTAGGCGGCCATCAGCGCGGCGTCGGCGACCGGCTTGCCGGGGCTCGGGCCGGCCCGCAGCGCCCTGGGAGAAAGTGCGCCCGGGATCCGCACGAGGTCGAGGTCCTGCGGCGGAGGGCCTGAGCCGCGCCCGTAGCACAGGAGGGTCACGCGGGCGCCCGCGGCGGCGAGCGCGCGCGCCTGGTCGCGGACGTAGGTCTGCGATCCCTGGGGCAGCGGGAACGGAAAGGCGCCGAGAAGCGCGAGCCGCAGGGCCGCCCCGCTATGCGCGGCCGCGCGGCGCGTGGTCGATCCCGGGTCGGCGTAGCTCGCGGTAGAGGGTCGCGAGCTCGATCACGGCGCGCAGGATTACGCGCGGTCGCGCGCCGCTCTGGCGCCCGAAGCGGCGCCGGCGGTGACTCACCGCGACCTGGTGGATGCGAAACCCCTCGCGACGGGCCCGGACGAGGAGTTCGGTGTTCACGAACGCGCCGATCGACTCGATCGGGATCGCCTCGAGGACGCGGCGGTTGAAGACCTTGAAGGCGCAGTCGATGTCCCGCACGCGCAGGCCGAAGAGCCACCGCACCAGCACGCCCCAGGCCCGCGCGATGGCCCGTCTCGGCCAGGGATCGCGTCGCGGATGCCGGTAGCCGGCCACGATGTCGAAGCGGTCGGTGTGCGCGAGGAGCTTCGCCAGCTCGGCGATGTCGAACTGGAGGTCGGCGTCGGTGAAGAAGACGAGATCACCGCGCGCGTCGCGCAGACCGGCGCGCAGCGCGGCGCCGTAACCGCGATTGGTGGCGTGGCGGACGACGCGGATGCGGGGTTCCGTGCGGCGGTAGCGCTCGATCACGACGGCGCTGCCATCGCGGCTGCCGTCGTCGACGACCACGATATCGAACGATTGCGCGAGCTGCGGCGCGAGCCGCAGGCTGCTCTCGAGCAGCCGTCCGATGTTGCCCTCTTCGTCGAAGACCGGGAAGACGAGGGAGAGCTGCGGGCGCGGCGCCGCGGCCGGGTGCTCGGCGGTCGCATGCTCGGCGCTCACTCCAGGTACCCGAGGGCGCGCAGCCGCGCCGCCACCCGGGCCTCCTCCTCGGCGCTGTACTCGGTGTGGCCAGTGGCTTCCATGTCGCCGTCGCCGTCCTCGCGTTCGACCGGCAGCCCCAGCGCTCGCTCCAGCGCCGGCGCGACGTCCTGGAGCGACGGGGCCGACTCCGGATCGAGCCAATCGACCGCCGCGCCCGTCGCGATCCAGACGCCCGCCGGGCGATGCGTTCCGTTCATGCCGCGGCCCCGGCCCCCGGCCAGCTCGTCCTCGGCGAGTGTCCGCACGGAGCCCGTCTGTGGATCTGACCACGGCGTCGGCACGAGCGAGAGACCGTAGCCCGCGTCCAGGGCGAGTTCGATCACGACGTCGGGCGCCCGCTCGACGCAGGGTCCCGCGTACACCTCCTCACGGCGCCGGGCCCGCTCCACCACGGGAGCGCCGCCGGGGAGCCGCCAGTCGAGCACGGCCTCGATCACGTCGCTCCGAACGCGCTCGTAGTCCGGCGGCTCCACGCAGCCGGCGGCCTCGCGTCCGCGCAGGTTGATCCACACGCCGGGCTGGGTGTTGGCTTCCTCGGAGAACGCGGCGCTGCCGTGCCAGTCGAAGCCGCCGAAGCGCGCCGCGCTCTCGACGCGCGCCGCCGCGCCGCGCGCGCGGCGGAAGAGCCGCTCGGCCGCGCGCGGCGGCAGCGCCCGCAGGGCGAGGTCGCGGGCGGAGCGCGCGAGGCGGTCGAGGCCGCGGGCGCCCGAGCGCCGCAGCAGGCCGCATTCGGCGAGCCGCCGGTTGAGGTGAACGACGCGCCGGGACGCGCCGCCGCTTCCGTGGTCCGAGAGCACGACGCAGGGCGCGTCCTCGCCGAAGGCGGCGCGGATCTCGCCGCACGCAGCGTCGAGGCGCTCGTAGACGGCGGCCACGGCGCGGCGGCGTTCGGCGCTCGCTGTCGGGTCGTGGCGCGGCGAGCGCGGGTCGTGGTCGCGCCAGAAGTGGTGCGCCACGGTGTCGCTTTCCGCGAAGACGATCGACACGAGGTCCGGCCGCTCGCCGCCGGCCCGGGCCCGCAGCCGCGCCAGGGCGTCCAGGGCGAAGGCGGTCTTGCGGTCGATGCGCTCGAGCAGGCGGCCCACCGCCCGCTCGTGCCAGTCCTGCGTCCGGGCGCTCTCGTCGAGGTCGGGGCGCATCCAGGGGCCGACGCGGTCCGCGACCTCGGTGTAGAGCGCTGCGTCGCTGGCCGAGCGCGCGTCGGTTCCGGTGGAGACCGGGGCGTCGAAGCCGGAAACCAGCAGGCCGGAAAGCGGCTCCGGCGGAAAGGTCGCCGGGATTCCGAGGGCGAGCGACCGGCGGCCGGCGTGGGTGGCGCGCCGGAAGATCGACGCTCCCCTCCGGTCCGTGGCGTTGACGAAGCGGATCCGGTACTCGCCCGCGACCTTCTGGGTGAAGTCGAACAGACCGTGCTCACCCGGGCCGAGGCCCGTCAGGAACGTGGACCACGCCGGGAAGCTCATCGGGGGGACGGTGCTCGGCAGCGGGAGGGCCACCCCCCGCTGCATCCAGGCCGCGAGATTCGGCAGGCGACCGGCGGCGACGAGGGGGTCGATCACGTCGCGAGTCGCCCCGTCGAGGCCCAGCAGCAGAATGCTCGACATTCCGCGGGGGCCCTCCTATATTCCGGCCCCCTTCCGAGCCGGCGTCCGGAGACGATCCGATGGCCATTCAGCTGCTGTGTCGCAAGCTGGGGACGACCCAGATCTTCGCCGAGAACGGCGATTGTATCCCCGTGACGGTCCTCGTGGCGGGCCCGAACACGGTCGTCCAGACGAAAACCGTGGACAAGGACGGCTACACCGCGCTCCAGCTGAGCTTCGGGGAGCGCAAGCCCTCGCGCACGGCCCGGCCGCTGGCCGGTCACTTCCGCAAGGCGAACGTCGCGCCCAGCTACCACCTTCGGGAGAGCCGGATCACCCCGGAGGAGGCGCAGGCCCACGCGGTGGGCCAGCAGATCACGGTGGACATCTTCGAGAAGGGCCAGCGGGTCGACGTGATCGGCACCAGCAAGGGCCGCGGAACGGCCGGGGTGGTCAAGCGGCACGGCTTCGCGGTCAAGCGCAAGACCCACGGCACCCACGAAGCCTTTCGCCACGGCGGCGCCATCGGCGCCGGGTCGTATCCGGGTCGGGTCTTCAAGGGCATGAGCATGGCCGGACGCCTGGGCAACCGGCGGGTCACGAGCCTGAACCTGGAGGTGGTCGAGGTCGATCCCGAGCGCAGCCTGCTCTTCATCCGGGGTGCGGTTCCCGGCCACCGCAACGGGGTCGTCTGCGTACGGCCGACGGTGCGGTCCCGCGCCTAGCGCCGCCGCGCCCCAGGGCGCGCCTCAGCTTGTCGAGCTACGAGCGCAAGGATCACTTCCACCAGCGCGCCCGGCGCGAGGGCTTCCGCTCGCGCGCCGCTTACAAGCTCGCGGAAATCCAGAAGCAGCACCGGCTGCTGCGGCGCGGCCAGTGCGTGATCGACCTCGGCTGCTGGCCGGGCGGCTGGCTTCAGGTGGCCTCGCACGCGGTCGGTTCCCGCGGCCGGGTCGTGGGAGTCGATCTCGTCGCGATCGAGCCGCCGCTCCAGAACGAGAACGTGATCGCATTGTGTGCCGACCTCACCGATTCCGGACTCGCGCCTCGGCTGCTCGAAGCGCTCGGAGGCGCGGCCGACGTGATCCTCTCCGACGCCGCGCCCAAGCTCACCGGCGTCCGCGTCACGGACCGCGTGCGCGAGGAGGCCGTGCTCACGGCCGTCGCAGCGCTGTTGCCGTTGCTCCTGCGGACCGGGGGCGACCTGCTGCTCAAGGTGCTCGAGGGCCCGGAGGCGCAGGCCGTCGAGCGCAGCATCCGCGAGGCCTTCGAGCGGGCTCGCGCCCTGCGCCCGGCTGCGACGCGTCGGGGCAGCAGCGAGCGCTATCTCCTGGCGAGAGGGTATCGCGGAAAGGCGGGTTGAGAGCGGCCGGGGCCAAGGGCGACCCCTCCTTGCGGGAGCCCGCCTTCGTTCACCTGCGGCTCGCTGCGCGGCGGCTGCGCCGCCTTGCGCGAATGGCTCGGCCGCCAAGGGTCTGCTTCGTACGCCGGGAGGAAATCACCCAGGCGTGGTGTATTACCGTGCGGAGATCGAGGGCGGCCTGCGCTTGATTTCGCTGCGGGGTCGCCCTTGGCCCCGGCCGCTTCGTTCTGCGTGGGAGGGTTCCGTGTCCGAACGACCGTTTTCCATCCTCGGCGTCCAGCAGATCGCGGTGGGCGCTCGCGACCGGCGCGCCCTTCGCCGGCTCTGGATCGACCTCCTGGGCCTCACCCCGACCGGAGACTTCCGCAGCGAGTCCGAGAACGTCGACGAGGAGATCGCGGTCGCCGGCAGCGGTCCACTGCGGGTGGAGGTCGACCTGATGGAGCCGATCGATCCCGAGAAGCGGCCCCGGGTGCACGAGCCGCCGCTCAATCACGTCGGGCTGTGGGTCGACGATCTGCACGCCGCCGTCGCGTGGCTCGAGGGGCGCGGCGTGCGCTTCACGCCGGGGGGCATCCGCCACGGCGCGGCGGGCCATGAGGTCTGCTTCATCCATCCCCGCGGCAGTGAAGCGGCTCCCGTCGGCGGCGAGGGGGTGCTGATCGAGCTGGTGCAGGCCCCGGCGGAAGTGGTCGAGGCGTTTCGCCGCAACGCCGCGGACTGAAAGCCGGTTCGGGCCGGACACCGCGTCCGTTCGCAGCCGCTTCCGTGCGAACGCGCACGTCCCCCAGATGGGCGAGGCGAGAGCGCTCGCGCCGCGTCTACACTCGTTTCGAGGGAGCCTGTCGAAGTGCGACGGAACCCGAGCCGTGGTCGGGTGTCCAAGCACCAGGAGGAGGGAACGGCTCCCGCAACGGGGCGTGCCCCCCGGGGCGCCGGTTTCGGCGGCGCATCCGCTCCAGACGCTCGCAGGCACGTAGTGTTTGATGGGCAACTGCCGGTTGTAGTAGGGTGACGTGTCTCGAACATGTCTCTCCCGCTGTCACGGGCGTCGGCGACCGGAGGCCATTCCTCTCGCACAGAGGCCCGATCAGCGCGTTGCGGCGCTTCTCGCCGCGACGGAATCGATTTCATAGGAGATTTGCGATGCGCGCCCTTTCCCCTCGAACCCTTGCTCTCTTTGCCGTCCTGGCCGTGGCTCTTCCGGCCTGGGGCCAGGCGGCCGAAGATGCCGGCAGCCTGGCTCCGCAGTTCCAGGAGGGCGACATCATCACACTGGACCAGATCGACAAGATCCGTCCCTACGTTCCCGAGGAGTTCTGGGACAACCGGGACATGTTCTTCTACGAGGGAATGAAGCTCGAGATCGGACCCACCAACGCCGATTACACACCCTCCCCGACGTACACGGCGGCGACCGAGAGATTCAAGGGGCAGCCGCGGATCGGGCCCGACGGCAGCCTGGAGAACTTCACCGCGGGCCAGCCCTTCCCCATGGACGAGATCGACTGTCTGGGCGATCCCCAGGCGGGCCTCAAGGTCATGTGGGACTTCGACTACCAGTGGAACGGCGCCAGCGGGAACGCCAACTTCTTCTACTCCTACTGGGACCGCGGCGAGCAGCTTCCCCTCTACTACGAGGGCACGAGCCGCACCATCGAGCTGTCCCACCGGCCGGAGCCGGAGTACCTCGACACCAACGACGGCGACATCTTCCGCGGCGAGAAGCGCAAGAATGCGTTCGGCGTTCAGGTGGACGCCCCCTTCGACGCCCGCGGGATCATGCTGCTGTCCTATCGCTACAAGAGCACCGACAAGCCTCGCCCCGAGGCCAAGAACGACGACACCTGGGTCTACGTCCCGACGCTCCGCCGGGTGCGCCGCCTCTCGGCCGCCCAGCGCACGGACGCCGTCGCCGGAACGGACTTCACCTTCGACGATCTCTTCAGCTTCGCCGGGATCATTCCCCAGTACGAGTGGGAGTGCCTGGGGGAGAAGCAGATCCTCGCGCCGATGAACTCGAAGGTGAAGGGGTTCCCGTATGACAAGGAGCACAACTTCGGTCCCTATGGGCTCTCGTACGCCGACGATCGCTGGGAGCTCCGCGACAGCGTGGTCGTGCGGATGACGCCGAAGAACGCCGACCATCCGTACCACCACAAGGACCTGTACCTGGACAAGCAGACCCTGGTCGCCCACTACTCCTTCGCGTACGACCAGAAGGAGGAGATCTGGAAGATCCTCTGGCACAACAAGCGCTGGAGCGAAGACACCTCGCTCGTGGGTCCGTGGTACGGTGGCTGGGACGGCGTCGACAAGCCGAACGACCTCATCATCGTGAGCGACACGATCGTGAACGTCCAGACCGGCACCGGGAACCGGATCGAGTTCTGGGACCGGACGGGCGTTCCCCTCAAGAACAAGGGGAAGATTCGGCGCTACATCGACGTGGGCCGGCTCACCAAGGGTCGGTAGAGCGGTTCGCCGGCAGGCTGGATGCGGGGCCGGGGCGCGCGCGCCCCGGCCCCGTTCGTCTTCCCGTCTCGAGTCGCGGGGGTCGAGGGATGAGCCAGGCCATCGAGGCCTTCGAGGTCCGCGTCGAGGACGAGGTTCTCGCCGACTTGCGCGGGCGCCTGGGTCGCACGCGCTGGCCCGACCAGATCCCGGACTCCGGCTGGGGCTACGGCACCGACGGGGCCTACCTCGTGGAGCTGTGCGACTACTGGCGGGAGAAGTTCGACTGGCGCGCCCAGGAGGCACGGCTCAACCGCTTCGACCATTTCCGCACGCAGATCGACGGCCAGATCATCCACTTCATCCACCAGCGCTCCCCCGTCGAGGGTGCGCTTCCGCTGGTGCTGACCCACGGTTGGCCCGGCAGCGTCTGGCTCTTCCACAAGATCATCGACGCGCTGGCGGATCCGGAGACCCACGGCGGCCGCGCCGAGGACGCCTTCCACGTGATCTGTCCGTCGCTGCCCGGCTACGCCTTTTCCGGGCCGACGCGCGCGCCCGGCTGGGACGTGCGCCGCGTGGCCGAGACGTGGGCGAAGCTCGTGCGGCGCCTGGGCTACGAGCGCTACGGCGCCCAGGGCGGCGACTGGGGCTCGCTGGTGACGACGCAGCTCGGCCTGATCGACGCCGAGCACCTGGCCGGCATCCACCTCAACATGGTGGTCGCCGGCCCGCCGCCCGGTGATCCGAACCCGATCGAAGGCCTCTCGCCCGACGAGCTGAAGGGCCTGGCCGACATCGCTGAGTACCAGAAGACCGGATCCGGCTACGCCCAGATCCAGGGCACGATGCCCCAGACCCTCGGCTACGCGCTCAACGACTCGCCGGCGGGCCTGGCCGCCTGGATCGTCGAGAAGTTCCGCGCCTGGAGCGACTGCGACGGGAACGTGGAGCAGAGCTACACCAAGGACGAACTGCTCACGAACATCACCCTCTACTGGGTGACGCAGACGATCAACTCGTCGCTGCGCCTCTACTGCGAGTCGTTCCGCAGCGGTCGTTTCGGGGTGGCCGACGCGAAGGTCGAAGTTCCGACGGGGTGCGCCATCTTTCCGAAGGAGATCATCCGGCCTCCGCGTCGCTGGGTCGAGGCGCACTTCGACCTGCGCCAGTGGACGCCGATGCCGCGCGGCGGGCACTTCGCGGCGATGGAGGAGCCGGAGCTGCTGGTCGAGGACGTCCGGACCTTCTTCCGCAAGCTTCGTTGATCTCCCCACGCCGTTCACTCGTGTTCGATCGGGCCCGCCTCCCCTGACGAAAAGCTGATGTGATCGCGGTAGGCGTCGACCCGCACGGCCCGCTCGATGACGCGGCCGTCGGGGAGGTGGGCCCGGAATCGGTGCAGACCCGGAGCGATCGGGAGATCCGCCAGTGGGGTGACGCCGACATCTCGGCCGTCGACTTCGATGCGCGCCCAGGGTTGCGCGTTCAGGCTCACGGGGATGGGGCGCAGGGCGGTCTCGGGCGCGGGGCGGGTCGTTACGGCAGGCTGCGGCGCATCTTCGGAGCCGGCGCTTCCCACGGTACCGGCACCGGCGTCGGGCTCCGCACATTTCGCTACGGGGCGTGGGAGCGCGCGCTCGGCCGGGGCCGGCAGCGGCGCTCGGATCGGCTCGCTTCGATCGACGACCCGCTCGAGCTCGCGCGCGACCGGGCGGGGCGCGTTCGGGACGGCGACCCGGCTTACAGCGAGCGGCGCGAGCGCGATCCCCAGAGCCGCGGTCGCCGGCAGCAGCCAGCGGCGCGCGCGGGGGCCGCTGCCACGCGGACGCGGGGTGCGGATCGCCGTGAAGCTCTCTTCGGAGCGCCGCCCA
>JAOTUO010000305.1 GCA_029863845.1 Myxococcales bacterium | reverse complement strand
CAACGCCGTCTACCACGGCGCCTCGCACGTGACGGGCGTGGAGCTTCAGCCGATCACCGTCGAGCTGCACCGGACGCGCCTCGCCGCGTGGATCGGAGGCTGGCTCCAGCGTCCCGAGGTCGAGCTGGTGGCGGCCGAGGGCCGCCACTACGTGCGATCCCACGACGCCCGCTACGACCTGATCCAGATCACGGCCGTCGACACCTTCGCGGCGCAGACCACCGGCGCCTACGTCCTGGCCGAGAGCTATCTCTACACCGTCGAGGCCTTCGAGGACTTCCTGTCGCACCTGAGCGAAGACGGGATGCTCTCGATCCTGATCGGCGATCACCTCTACAACGATCCCGCGATCCCGACGCCCTTCTCCCTGCGCCTCGCCCTGGTGGCGCGCGAGGCGCTCGAGCGCCGCGGCGTCGCCGATCCGAGCGCGCACGTCCTGCTCTCCGGCCAGCCGCTCCGCTTCGACACCGCCCCCGGGTCGATCGTCGCGGGGGCGTGGATCCAGAGCCTGATCGTGAAGAATACGCCCTTCACGCCGGATCAGCTCGAGCGGCTGCGGGCCTTCACCGAGCTCAACGGCTTCGCGATCCGCCTGTCGCCCGACGGCGGGCCCGGCGATCCGCACCTCGAGCGCATCGCGCGCGCGCCCGACGACGCCCTCGACGCGGTGCTCGACCGGCAGATCTTCTCCGTGCGGCCGATCACGGACGACCGCCCCTTCTTCTTCCACGTCCTTCCCTGGCGCGGACTCGTGCTCGACCGCCGCATCGAGTGGACCAACCCGGGCTCGGGGACGGGACAGATCGTGCTCCTGATGATGCTGGCGCAGGCCGTGTTGCTGGGCGGCGTGCTGATCGTGCTTCCGCTCTGGCGCGGGGCCCGGGGGAGCCTCCCGGGCCGCACGACGCTGGGCTTCCTGCTCTACTTCCTCGGGCTGGGCCTGGGCTTCCTGCTGATCGAGATCAGCTTCGTGCAGAAGTACGTGCTGCTGCTGGGCTACCCGACGTACTCGCTCTCGGTGACGATCTTCTCGCTGCTGCTCTTCGCAGCGGCGGGCGCCGCGCTCGCACCGCGCGGCTGGCGCCGGCCGCGACGCTTCCTGGGGACGCTCCTGGCGCTGACGCTGGTGCTCCTGGCCCTCGAGGTGCTGGCCCTGCCCTGGATCCGCGAGCGGCTGCTGGCCACGCCGCTCACCCTGCGAATCCTCGTCACCGCCCTGCTCCAGCTCCCGCTGGGCCTCGTGCTCGGCATGTACTTTCCGACGGGTCTCGAGCTGCTGCGCCGCCGGGAGCCCCGGCTCATCCCCTGGGCCTGGGCCGTCAACGGCGTGGCCTCCGTGGCGGCCTCGGTGCTGGCCGTCGTCCTGGCCATGGGCATCGGGTTCTCGGGCGTCGCCGTGGTCGCCGGCGGCGTCTACCTGATCGGGACGCTCTCGCTGCTCGGAGTCCTCGGCGAGGCCGCTTGACGGATGCGCGATCCGAGCCAGGAGAGCACGCGCGCGCCGGGCGTCAAGCGTCCCCCCCGGCGCGCCGATGAAAGCGCCCAACCGGGAGCCCGCTGTGACGACCCCCTCGATCAAGGGAACCGCCTTCCACTCCGTCGTCGACGACGTGAACCGACTGCTGGCGCAGCAGCAACTGTATCGCGAGCAGGTCGAGGTCGCGCTCCCGGCAGCGGAGCTGCGCCTCCTGGACGAGAAGATCTCCCCGGCGGCCTGGTACCCGATCGCGAGCTACGCGCGCCTGGTCGAGCTGCTCGTCGAGCAGGAGGCCTCCGGCGGCGCCGAGGCCTACCTGGTCGGGCGCGGCGTACGGACCGCGGAGCGGCTGAGCGCGGCCGGCATCTACCAGCAGCTGGACACCTCGCTGGAGCGCATGGGTGTCCGCGTCGGAGCCGTCGTCGTCACGCTGGCGCGGGTCATCTACAACTTCACGAGCTGGAACTACGAGGCCGATTCGAGCGCCGGCTTCGCGATCCGGGTGGAGGAGGCGGCGGCGTTCCCGGACGTCGCCCGCTTCACCACGCAGGGCTTCATCCAGCAGGTCGCAACGCAGACGGCCGGCCACCGCTTCCGCGTCTCCAGCGAGCGCCCCTCGCCGGACCTCGTCCTCTACCACGCGGCGCGGAGTGATACCGACGCGGGGGCCGGGGCCGAGAGGGATCCCGCAGCGAAATAAAGCGCAGGTCAAACCAGTTTTCGCAAGGCGGTGCAGCCGCCGCGCAGTGAGCCGAAGGCGAACGAAGTTCAGCCGGGGATGGCCGAGCCATTCGCGGAGGGATCCCTCTCGGCCCCGGCCCCCTCTTCCACCGCGCAAACCCGTCTTGCAAGCGCCTGCTAGCTTGTCGGGCCCATCGCGGACCGCCATGCACAGATCCCGAGACCGCACACGAAGCCACGCGCGACCCGCGGTCTCGCGTGCGGCCCCTGCGCTGCTGGCGGCGATCGGTCTCCTCGTCGGCTGCGGCGCGCCGACGACGACGGAGGCGGTGCCGCTGGTCGCCGTCTCCGTTCTCCCCCAGGCCTGGTTCGTCGAACGGATCGCCGGCGATCGGGTTCGGGTCGCGGTCATGATCCCCCCCGGCGCGAGCCCCGCCTTCTTCGAGCCCACGCTCGCGCAGGTCGAGGCGATCGCCGAGGCGGCCCTCTACGTCGCGGTCGGCAACCTGCCCTTCGAGGCGGCCTGGCTCGATCGGCTGCTGGCCGAGCGCGGCGATCTGCCGGTCGTGAGCGTCTCCGCACGGGCGGAGCGCGACACGGACCCCCACCTCTGGGTCTCGCCCCGATACGCGCGGGCGATGGCGCGCAGCATCCACGGCGCCCTGACGCAGCGGCTGCCGCAGCAGCGCAACGCCCTGGACGCCAACCTGGCGGGGCTCCTCGCCGAGATCGACGCCGTCGACGACTACTGCCGCCGGAGGCTGGCACCGAAGCGAGGCGGTACGTTCCTGGTCTTCCATCCCGCGTGGGGCCACTTCGCCGAGGAGTACGGACTCGTGCAGATCGCCATCGAGCGCGACGGGAAGGAGCCGGACGCCCGCGCCCTCGCCGAGCGGATCCGGGGCGCCCGGGCCGCCGGCGTGCCCGTCGTCTTCGCGCAGCCCCACTTCAACCCCGCCAGCGCCGAGATCGTCGCGCACGCGATCGGCGCGCGCGTGGAGATCCTGGACCCCCTGGCCTACGCCTGGGGAGACAACCTCCGGCACGTGGCCGACGCCCTGGCCGGAGCGGCGGTCGTCGAGTGACGGCGCCGGTGCTCGCGATCGACGGCGTCTCCTTCGCCTATCGCGGCCAGCCGGTGCTGGAGGACGTGAGCCTGAGCGTGGAGCCGGGCGACACCCTCGCGATCCTCGGGCCCAACGGCAGCGGCAAGACCACGCTCCTCAAGGTGATCCTCGGCCTGCTGGCGCCCGATCGCGGCAGCATCCGGGTCTTCGGGGAGCCCCCGGCCCGCGCCCACGGCCGCGTCGGCTACGTCCCGCAGCGCTTCGTCTTCGACCTCGACTTCCCCATCCGCGTGCTCGACGTGGCGCTCATGGGGCGGCTCGCGTCCCGCGGCCTGTTCCACCGCTTCGACGCGGAGGACCGCGCGTGCGCCCTCGCGGCGCTCGAGCGGGTCGAGATGAAGGCGCTGGCGGAGCGTCCGATCGGAACGCTCTCGGGCGGGCAGATCCAGCGCGTGCTCATCGCCCGCGCGCTGGCCCTGGAGCCCGGCCTCCTGCTGCTGGACGAGCCCACCGCGAGCCTGGACGAGCGCATCGGCCGCAGCGTCTGGGACCTGCTCGACGAGCTGTCCCGCGACATGGCGATCATCTGCGTGTCCCACGACATCGGCGCGATCTCCCGTCACGTCCGCAGCGTCGCCTGCCTGAACGTCCGGCTCTTCACACACCCGTCGCGGCAGCTCACGGCGGAGATGCTCGAGGCCACCTACGGCTGTCCCGTCGAGCTGCTGGCCCACGGACACCCCCACCGCGTGTTCCCGCCCCACGAGGGCGAAGGCGGCGGGTGATGCTCGAAGCGCTCGAGCTTCCCTTCTTCCAGCGCGTGCTCATCGCCGGGCTCCTCGCGAGCGTCGCGTGCGGGATCCTCGGCACCTACGTCGTGTCCAAGGGCATGGCTTCGATCTCCGGCGGCCTCTCGCACGCGGCCTTCGGAGGCGTGGGCCTCGGCTACCTGCTCGGGTTCCCCCCGATGCTCGGGGCCGCGGGCTTCGGCGTGCTGGCGGGCCTGGTGGTGGGGCTCGCCTACCGGCGCCTTCACTCCGGCCTCGACGCGCTCATCGCCATGGTCTGGGCCGTGGGCATGGCGCTGGGCATCGTCTTCGTGGCGCTCGCGCCCGGCTACGCCCCCGACCTCATGAGCTACCTCTTCGGGAGCCTGCTCTTCGTGAGCTGGGACTACGTCGCATTGGTGTGCGCGCTCGACGTCGTGATCGCGGTCGCGGTGCTGCTCCTCTACAAGGAGCTCCAGGCCGTCTCCTTCGACGAGGAGTTCGCCGAGGTCGCCGGCGTCCCGGTCGAGCGACTGCTGCTCGTGCTGCTGGCGTTGATCGCCTTCGCCGTCGTCACACTCATCCGGGTCGTCGGGGTGATCCTCGTGATCGCCCTGCTCACGGCGCCCGCCGCGATCGCGCGCCACTGGTCCACCACCCTGGCCCGGATGATGGGGGTGGCGACTTGCGTCGCCGCCGGCTGCACGACGGCGGGGCTCTTCCTCTCGTACGGGATCTCCGGGGCCTTCGCGCTCTCGGTGCCCCCGGGCCCCCTGATCATCCTGCTGGCAGTGGCGGGCTACGGGATCTCCGCCGCCCTGCGAGCCGTGCGCGATCGGCATTGAACGGCCCCGGACCGGATCGTCAGGTGGCGACGACGCCCTCAGGCGCCGTCTCGATGGAGAAGGCCGCCGCCATGAGCGCGCGCGTGTAGGGGTGCTCCGGGCG
>JAOTUO010000304.1 GCA_029863845.1 Myxococcales bacterium | reverse complement strand
CGGGGCCGGAATCGTCGACGGCTCCGAGCCGGAGGCCGAGCTGAACGAGACGCGTCTCAAGTTCCGGGCCTTCCTGGGCCCGCTCCTGGAGATCTGAGATGCGCGGGGGCCTCGGCGCTCACTCCCCTCCGATTTCGGGCTCGGATTCGGGCTCGGTGGCGGCTCTTCCCGGCGATCCGGAAAGGGCCAACCGGAACTTTGCCTTTGCGTCCGCCTTCTGCGAGAGCCTCGCGGCGGCCCGAGTGGCGCACCTGTGCCTCTCGCCGGGGTCGCGGTCGGCGCCCCTGGCGGTGGCGGCCGCGCGCGCTGCGAGCCTGCGCTGCTGGCCCCACGTCGACGAACGCGCTTCCGGCTTCTTCGCGCTCGGGCTCGCAAAGACGCTGCGCGCGCCCGTCGCGCTGCTGTGCACGTCCGGCACCGCCGCGGCGAACTTCCTTCCCGCCGTCGCCGAGGCCTACCACGCGCGCGTGCCCCTCATCGTGCTCACGGCGGATCGCCCGCCCGAAGCGAGGGACTGGGGCGCCGGACAGACGATCGACCAGCTCGGTCTCTTCGGCCGCCACGTGCGGTGGTTCGCGGAGGTGGCGACGCCGGACGCGGGCGCCGTGTCTTTCCGTTACGCCCGGTCCCTCGCGGCTCGTGCCGTGGCCGAGGCCGTGACGCGAACGCCGGGACCGGTCCACCTGAACTTCCCGTTCCGCGAGCCGTTGCATCCGGAAGCTTCGGGCGAGGGGCTCGACGAGGAAATGCTCGCAGGCGCGCAGCCCCGGCTCGAGGTCACGGGGCCAGACGTGGCGCCCAGCGCCGCACAGGTCTCGGTGCTGCGCGAACTCGCCCGCGAGTGCGCGCGCGGCGTCATCGTCTGCGGTCCCGTGGACGGCCCGCCGGGGCTCGCCGAGGCCGTGACCGCGCTCGGCCGCGCCGCGGGCTGGCCGGTGCTCGCCGAATCGACGTCCCAGCTCCGCTGCGGCCCCCACGCCGAACGGGGACCCGTCCTGGCGAGCGCCGAGCTCCTGCTCGCCAACGCGAACTTCGCTGCCGGCCACGCCCCCGAGGTCGTGCTCCAGATCGGCGCGACTCCCACCGGCAGATCCTACCGGCGCTGGCTCGAGACGCAGCACCCACGCGAGCTCGTACTGGTCGACCCCGACGCGCGCTGGAGCGACCCCTCGCACCGGGCCACACACGTGCTGCAGGCGGAGCCCACGGCCCTGTGTTCCGCCGTCACCCGGGATCTCGAGGCGCGCCCGGTGCGGCGCAGCGAGGGCGCATGGCTGCGTTCCTTCTGCGCAGCGGACGGCCTCGCCGGCGAGGCCGTGGCGCGGACGCTGCGCGACGCGTCCGGCCTCTTCGAGCCGCGCGTCGTCCGGGAGATCGCGGCGGCCCTGCCGGCGGGAGCGCTCCTCTACACCTCGAACAGCATGCCGGTGCGGGAGCTCGACGCCTTCCTCCCCCGCTCGCGCGAAGCGCTCCGCGTCCTCTCCAATCGCGGCGCCAACGGCATCGACGGGATGGCGTCGAGCGCACTCGGCGCAGCGGCGGCCAATGTCGCACCCGTCTTGCTGCTCACCGGCGATCTGGCGTTCCTCCACGACCTCGGCGGACTGGCGGCTCTGCGACGCCATCGACTGCGCGCGATCTTCGTCGTCCTCAACAACGACGGAGGTGGGATCTTCTCGAAGCTGCCGATCGCGGCATGGGGCGAGTCGGTGGCGTTCGAGGCTCACTTCCGGAGCCCGCACGGTCTGGACCTGCGCCTGGCCGCCGAGCTCTTCGGCGCGGCATTCGCGCGGGTAACCGACGCCGACGCGCTCCGCGCGTCGCTCAGGGACGCGCTCGGCCGGGATCGGGCCAGCGTGATCGAGGTGCCGCTGGACCCGGACGCGAGCCTCGCCCACCACCGCAGCATCGAGGCCGCGGTGGATCGCGCCCTGGCGTCCCGCGGAGACGCGCCGTGACGGCCGCCGCCTCGCACACGATCGCCATCGACGGCGTGCAGCTGCACGCCGTCGAACGCGGGCCGCGACGCGGCACGCCCGTTCTCATCCTGCACGGATTCACGGAATCGTCGGAGGCGATGGCCGGGGTCGCCCGCGCCCTGGCTCCGCGCCGGACGATCTGCGTCGACCTCGTCGGTCACGGGCGCAGCGACGCGCCCGTCGACATCGGCCCGTACCGCATGCGCCACTGCGTGCGCCAGCTCGTGGGTGTGATGGACGCGCTCGGCGTCGTCCGCGCGCACCTGCTGGGGTACTCGCTGGGAGGCCGGGTCGCCCTCCGGCTCTGCGTCGCCCGGCCGCAGCGGGTGAGGTCGGCGCTCGTCGTGGGCGCCAGCGCCGGCATCGCCGATCCGGAGCCGCGGCGCGCGCGCCTGCACGACGACGACGCCCTGGCCGACGGGATTCTCCGAGACGGGGTCCCGGCCTTCGTGGACCGCTGGATGGCACTGCCGCTGTTCGCGAGCCAGCGGCGGCTCGGCGCCGGCGCGCTCGCCGAGGCGCGCGCCCGGAGATTGCGCAATCGCGCCGTCGGTCTCGCGAACTCGCTGCGCGGCATGGGCGCCGGCGCCCAGGAGCCGCTGCACGAACGGCTCGCTGCGCTGGCCGTCCCCCTGTGTCTCGCCGTCGGCGAAGAGGACTCGAAGTTTCGCGCGATCGGCGCCGACCTCGCCGCGCGCGCCCCCCGCGCGCGGCTGGCCCTCATCGAGAAGGCCGGCCACGCGGCACACCTGGAGAATCCGGACGCCTTCGGCGAACTCGCGGAGTCCTTCTTCCGCGAGGTCGAGGCGGACGTGCGGAGCCACGCCACCCGAGAAGGGACCCCGACATGAGCAGCATCGACTGGAAGAACAGCAAGGAATACGAAGACATCCGCCTCGAAACGGCGGAGGGGATCGCGAAGATCACCATCTGCCGGCCGGAGGTGAGAAACGCCTTCCGGCCCCGGACGCTGTTCGAGCTGATCGACGCCTTCGCGATCGCGCGCGAGGACCCGCACCTGGGCGTCGTGCTCTTCACCGGCCAGGGACCCGACGCCTTCTGCTCGGGGGGTGACCAGCGGGTCCGGGGAGATTCCGGCTACGTCGGGGACGACGGCGTGCCGCGTCTCAACGCGCTCGACCTGCAGCGCGTGATCCGCACCCTCCCCAAGCCGGTGATCGCGCTGGTCTCGGGCTACGCGATCGGAGGCGGACACGTGCTCCACCTCGTCTGCGACCTCACGATCGCCGCCGAGAACGCCCGCTTCGGGCAGACGGGGCCCCGCGTGGGAAGCTTCGACGCGGGCTTCGGCGCGGCCTATCTGGCGCGGGTCATCGGCCAGAAGAAGGCGCGCGAGATCTGGTACCTGTGCCGCCAGTACGACGCGCGCGAGGCCGAGGCGATGGGGCTCGTGAACGCGGTCGTCCCGGTCGACCGGCTCGAAGCCACGGGCGTGGACTGGGCCCGGCAGATCCTCCGCCACAGCCCGATCGCCATTCGCTGCCTCAAGGCGGCGTTCAACGCCGACTGCGACGGCCAGGCGGGCCTGCAGGAGCTGGCCGGGAACGCCACGATGCTCTTCTACATGAGCGCCGAGGCGCAGGAGGGCCGTGACGCCTTCGTGGAGAAGCGCGAGCCCGATTTCTCGCAGTTCCCGTGGCGGCCGTAGGCCAGGTCGCCGGCGTCTCGCAGGCGCGGGCGTGGTGGCTCGCCGCCCGACCCCGGACGCTCGGCGTCGGGGTGGCTCCGGTGGTGGTCGGCACCGCGCTGGCCTGGCTCCACGGAAGCGCGCGGGCGGCGCCGGCCGGCGTGGCCCTCGTCGCCGCCGTGCTGATCCAGATCGGCACGAACCTGGCGAACGACGCCTTCGACCACGAGCGCGGCGCCGACGGCCCGGATCGCCTGGGCCCGGCCCGTGCGAGCCAGCTCGGGTGGCTCACGCCGCTCCAGCTGAAGCGGGCGGCGGCGGCCGTGCTCGGGGTCGCCGCCCTCGCGGGCCTCTACCTGGCCAGCGTCGGGGGCTGGCCGATCGTCGCCGTTGGACTCTTCTCGCTCGTGGCCGCCGTCGCCTACACCGGCGGTCCCTGGCCGCTCGGGTATCACGGGCTCGGCGACCTCGCCGTCTTCGTGTTCTTCGGGGTGGTCGCCGTCTGCGGGACCTTCTACGTGCAGACCTTGAGCCTGACGCTCGCCGCGGTGGCCGCCTCGATCCCGGTGGGCGCCCTCGCGACCGCCGTCCTCGTCGTGAACAATCTTCGTGACCTCGAAACCGATCGGCGCGCGGGCAAGCGCACCCTCGCGGTTCGTCTCGGCCGTCGCCGGACCCTGCGGGAGTACGCGGCTCTCGTTCTCCTGCCCTACGCGCTCGTTCCCGGATTCGCGGTCGGCGTGGGGCTGCCGCTCGCGCTCCCGCTGCTGAGCCTTCCCTCCGCCGCCTCGCTGCTGCGGCGCGTGACGCGGCGCCCGTCGGGGCCCGGGCTGAACGCAGCGCTCGCGGACACCGCGCGACTCTGCCTGGTGTGGGCGGCACTCTTCGCGGCCGGAGTCGTCGCCTCGGGCTGGATCGGGACCGGCGCATGAAGATCGTCCGCATCACCGTGACGCCGTTCCGCCTGCGTCTTCGCGAGCCGCTCGAGACCGCCCACGGCGCCGTGAGCGAACGCGAGGGATTCCTCCTCGCGCTCCACGGCGACGACGGAACGGCCGGATTCGGGGAGGCGACGCCACTCGCGGGCTTCGGTCTGGAATCCGTCGCGGCGTGCGGCGCCGCCCTCGAGGCGATCGCAGCGCCGCTGCTGGGCCGAGACCCCCGCCGCCTCGGCGAACGGCTGCGCGAGGTGGAGGAGTCGGCTCCGTCGGCCCCGGCGGCACGCGCGGCCGCCGATGCGGCGTTGCACGATCTGGTTGGCCGGGCCGAGGGCCGAAGCGTCGCCGAGATCCTCGCCGGGCGAGGGCGAACGCCGAAGGCGCG
>JAOTUO010000029.1 GCA_029863845.1 Myxococcales bacterium | reverse complement strand
CGGTGGCGAGAACGCGTCGAGTGCGGGACGGCCCCGCAGCGAGGAGGCCCACAAGGCCATCCTGGACGCGACCCTCGAGCTCCTGGTCGAGGTGGGCTTCTCGGCGCTCACCGTCGAGGGTGTCGCGACCCGCGCCGGCGTGGGGAAGGCCACCATCTACCGGCGCTGGCCCTCGAAGCTCCCACTCGTGGTCGAGGCCTTCCGCCAGCTCCCGCAGCTCGAGGAGGTGGACACCGGAAACCTGGTGGACGACCTCAAGCAGATGCTGCAAAGCTACCTCCAGCTCTTCTACACCACGCCGCTGGCGGCGGTGCTGCCGAGCCTCGCGGGCGAGCGCGCGCACGATCCACAGCTCTCGGAGCGCTTCGACCCGGTGATCCAGGGCCGGCGTCAGCCCCTGGTCCGCGCCCTCGAGCGCGCGGTCGAGCGCGGCGAGCTGTCGCCCGACCTCGATCTCGACCTCGCCGCCGACCTGGTCGTGGGGCCGATCGCCGTGCGCCTGTTCTTCACCGGCGCCAAGCTGAGCCCCAGGATGGTGGGCCCGATGGTCGACCTCGCCCTGCGCGGCATCGCGCCCTCACTCGTCCGCGGCTGAGCCGCGACGGGCGAGGGGGACGGTTTCGCGCAGCACGAACTTCATCACCTTGCCCGACGCGTTGGTGGGCAGCGCGTCCACGATCTCGATCACGCGCGGAACCTTGTAGTTCGCCATGTGCTCGCGGCACCAGGCGCTCACGGACTCGGGCGTGAGGGGGGCGCCCGGCGCCGGAACCACGAAGGCCATGCCCACCTCGCCCAGGCGCGCGTCGGGAACGCCGATGACCGCCACCTGCGCGATCTCGTCGCAGCCGTACATCAGGTTCTCGATCTCGGCCGGGTAGCAGTTGAACCCGCCCACGATGAACATGTCCTTGATGCGGTCGGTGATGCGCAGGTAGCCACGCTCGTCCATGACGGCGACGTCGCCGGTGTGGAGCCAGCCGTCGGAATCGATGGCCTCGCGCGTCGCGGCTTCCTCCTCGAAGTAGCCCCGCATCACGTTGTAGCCGCGCACGATCACTTCGCCGGCCTCGCCGCGCGGCACCTCCTTGCCGTCGCGGTCCACGCAGCACACCTCGACGCCGGGAATCGCGCGCCCCGAGGTCGTCGCGATCGTCTCGGGATCGTCGTCGCTGCGGCACATGCTGACGATTCCGCAGCACTCGGTGAGGCCGTAGCCGGTGATGACCGTCTCGAAGCCGAGCTCGTCGCGCATGCGGCGGATCAGCTCGACCGGGATCGCCGCCGCTCCCGTCACCGCAAGGCGCAGGCACGAGAGGTCGTAACGCGCGCGGTCCGGGTGCGCGAGGATCGACTGATACAGCGTGGGGGGACCCGGCAGCACGCTGACGCGCTCCGAGCCCACGCGCTCGAGCACAGCCGGCACGTCGAAGACCGCGTGGGGCAGCACCGTCGCGCCGCGCAGGATCGACGCGAGCCAGCCCGCCTTGTAGCCGAAGGCGTGGAAGAAGGGATTCACGACCAGGTAGCGGTCGCCCTCGCGCAGGCCCACGACCTCGCTCCAGGCCGCGAAGGCGCGCAGGTTCTGGCCGTGGGTGGTCATCACGCCCTTCGGGCTGCCGGTGGTGCCGGACGTGAAGAGCAGGTCGGAGAGGTCGTCGGGCGAGACGGCGTCGGCCGCGGCGCGGGCCTCTGCTTCGGAAACGGACTCCGCGCGGGAGAGGAATTCCGTCCACGGCGTCCCGCGCTCCGCGTCGCCGCGCAGCAGCACGACCTCTTCGAGGTCCGGCAGGTCTTCGCCCGCGAGCGAGTCGGCGTAGTTCGTGCCGAGGAACTCGCCCACCGTACACAGGATGCGGGCGCCGCTCTTGCGCAGCACGCTGCCGGCCTCGGCGCGCTTGAAGCGCGTGTTCAGCGGCACGAGCACGGCGCCGGCCGACTGCAGGCCGACGGCGGCGAGGATCCACTCGCAGAGGTTGGGCGCCCAGATCGCAACGCGGTCGCCGCTCCCGACGCCCGTCGCGCGAAACGCGCGAGCCGCCCGCAGCCCCGCGCGCGCCAGCTCGGCGAAGCTGAGCGAGACGCCGTCGTCTTCGATCGCGGCCCGGTCCGGGTAGCGCGCGGCGGCGGCCCGCAGCAGGCGCGGAATCGTGCGCAGGTCCGCCGGATCCGCCGCTTCTTGCATACGAACCGTATCGTATCTTAATATCGGGTTCCCAACCCACGAAACGCTCCCTCATCGATCGGGCACGCCTGCCATGCACCTGCGCTTCAGCGACGAGGACGAGGTCTTTCGCCGCGAGGTCGCCGACTGGCTGGCCGAGAACCTGAGCGGCGAGTTCGCGATGCTGCGCGGGCGCGGCGGCCCGGGCGACGAGCACGCGCTGCTCGACGAGCGCCGCGCCTGGGAGCGCCGCCTCGCCCAGGGCGGCTGGACCTGCATCGGCTGGCCCCCGGAGCACGGCGGCCGCGGCGCCACGCTCGGCCAGCAGGTGATCTTCCACGAGGAGTACGCGCGCGCGGGCGGCCCGGGCCGGCTCGGGCTCATCGGCGAGGGCATGCTCGGCCCCACGCTTCTCGCCTTTGGCAGCGACGAGCAGAAGCGGCGCTTGCTCCCGGGCATCGCCCGGGGCGAGGAGATCTGGTGCCAGGGCTACTCGGAGCCAAACGCCGGCTCCGACCTCGCCAACGTGCAGACGCGCGCACGCCTGGAAGGCGGCGAGTGGGTGATCGACGGCCAGAAGGTCTGGACCTCCTGGGCGCAGTGGGCCGACTGGTGCTTCGCGCTGTGTCGCTGCGACCCGGACGCGCCCAAGCACAAGGGGCTCGCCTACCTCCTGGTGCCGATGCGCCAGACCGGCATCGAGATCCGCCCCATCGTGCAGATGACCGGCGACTCCGAGTTCAGCGAGGTCTTCTTCGACGGTGCGCGCACGGCCGCCGAGAACATCGTCGGCGAGCCGGGAGACGGCTGGAAGGTCGCGATGGGAACGCTCTCCTTCGAGCGCGGCGCGCTGACCCTGGGCCAGCAGCTCGGCTTCCGGAACGAGCTCGAACAGGTGATCGAGATCGCTCGACAAAACGGCGCCGCCGACGATCCCGTGATGCGACAGCGCCTCGCCGACGCGTGGATCGGCGTCGAGATCATGCGCTACAACGCGCTGCGCATGCTCTCGAGGAGCGAGGGCGCGGAGCTATCCCGCGAGGCGATGATCACCAAGATCTACTGGTCGACCTGGCACCGCAACCTGGGCAAACTCGCCATGGACGTGCTCGGCGCCGAGTCGGAGATCGCCGAGGCCGCCCCCTACGAGCTCACGCGCCTGCAGCGGCTCTTCCTGTTCACGCGCTCCGACACCATCTACGCCGGCTCGAACCAGATCCAGCGCAACATCATCGCCGAGCGGGCGCTGGGGCTGCCGCGAGAGCCCCGGTGACGGCGACGGTCCCGCCCTACCCGACCGGTCACGATCTGCTCGCGGGCAAGACGGTGGTGGTCACGGCTGCGGCCGGAACCGGCATCGGCTTCGCCGCCGCGCGCCGCTGCGCCGAGGAGGGCGCGCGGCTCCTGATCAGCGACATCCACGAGCGTCGGCTCGACGCCGCAGCGGCCGAGATCCAGAAGCTCGGGTGCGAGCGCCCGGCGACCCGCGTCTGCGACGTGACGCAGGAGGACGACGTGCGCGCGCTGGTCGCCGGCGCGATCGAGGCCCTGGGACACGTCGACGTGCTCGTCAACAACGCGGGGCTCGGGGGCTTCGCGCCGCTGGTCGAGATGACCGACGAGCAGTGGCACCGGGTTCTCGACGTCACCCTGGGCGGCACCTTCCGCATGACGCGCGCCGCGCTTCCGCACATGCTCGAGCGCGGCAGCGGCTCCATCGTGAACAACGCCTCGGTGCTCGGCTGGCGGGCTCAGGCGGGCCAGGCCCATTACGCGGCGGCGAAGGCCGGCGTGATGGCGCTCACGCGCTGCGCGGCCATCGAGGCGGCGGCGGCGGGCGTGCGCGTGAACGCCGTCGCCCCGAGCCTCGCCATGCACGAGTTCCTCTCCAAGGTGACGCCACCGGGCCTGCTCGAGGAGCTGACGGCTCGCGAAGCCTTCGGACGCGCCGCCGAGCCGTGGGAGGTGGCCAACGTGATCGTGTTCCTCGCGAGCGACCTCTCCTCGTACATGACGGGCGAAGTCGTCGCGGTGAGCAGCCAGCACCCCTGAACCCCCGACACGAGGAGTGACGCAGCCATGGCGACCGTCTTCGAGACCCCGGCCGATCTCGAGAGCGCCGTCGGGAAGCATCTCGGCTACAGCGACTGGCTCGAGATCACCCAGGACCGCATCGACCGCTTCGCCGAAGCCACCGGAGACCATCAGTGGATCCACGTGGACCCGGAGCGCGCGAAGCGGGGCCCCTTCGGCGCCACCATCGCCCACGGCTACCTGACGCAGTCGCTCGTGAACCATTTCCTGCCCCAGATCGTCGAGGTGCACGGCATCGCCATGGGGATCAACTACGGCGCCGACCGCCTGCGCTTCCCCGCGCCCGTGCCCGTGGGCTCGCGCATCCGCGCCGGCGCGGAGCTGGTCGCGGTCGAGACGGTGAAGGGCGGGGCCGTCCAGACCAAGGTGCGCGTCACCGTGGAGATCGAGGGCCAGGAGCGCCCGGCCTGCGTGATCGACACCATCAGCCGCTACGTGCCCGCGGCCTGAGTGCGTCGCGCCAGCCGCGGTGGTCTCCACCGGGGCTTCTTGACGGATCCGGGGCCGTAGGAGAGACTCGGCGCCTCCGCTCGGGGACTCCGCCCAGATCGGCGCCGGATTCGCTCCCCCTTCGCGCTCGCGCAGGGGGCGCCCGAGTCAGGAAGAAGCGAACGACGAGGTCCCCCCGTGGCGCACCGGCATTCGCGCGCGCTTCGCCTGGGTCTCCTCGGCGCCGTGCTGCTCTGCGCATGCTCGCGCGAGCCGGCGCCCAACCTGCTGCTCGTAACCTTCGATACGACGCGCTACGACCGCCTGGGCTGCAACGGCGACCCCGAGGCCCGGACCCCGGTGGTGGACGCCCTCGCCGAACGCGGGCTGCTCTTCGATCGCGCCTTCGCGAGCGTGCCGCTCACGCTTCCCTCCCACACGACGATGCTGACCGGGCTCGAGCCACTCACCCACGGCGTCCACCACAACGGTCGCTTTCGCGCATCCGACGAGCTCGAGACACTCGCCGAGATCCTCGAGGACCACGGGTACGCGACCGCCGCCTTCGTCTCGGCCTTCGTCCTCGACCCGCGGTACAACCTGAGCCAGGGCTTCGGCGTCTACAGCGCGGAAACGCGCCGGAATTCCGACCCCCTGGACCTCACGGTTCCGCAGCGCCCCGGCGCCGAGGTGACCGACGAGGCGCTGCGGTGGCTCGACGAGCGCTCCGGCGACTCGCCGTTCTTCGTCTGGACCCACTACTACGATCCGCACCACCCCCGCTCGGTGGAGCCCCGGTTCGATGTGCTCGGCGACTCGTACCGCGCCGAGATCGCGTACGCTGACGCCCAGCTCGGGCGGCTCCTGGAAGGGGTCGCGCGGATGTCGAACGGCCGCGAGACGCTGATCGTGTTCACCTCCGACCACGGCGAGAGCCTCGGCGAGCACGGGGAGCGGACGCACGGATTGCTGGCCTACGACTCGACGCTCCGCGTGCCGTTGATCCTGGCCGGTCCCGGCGTCCCCGCCGACGTCCGGACCTCCATCTTCGCGCGGCACGTCGACCTGCTGCCGACGATTCTCGGGGCCCTCCGCCTGCCGGTGCCCCCGGACCTCCCCGGTCGCGACCTGCTCCGCGCGGTGTCGGACGACGTGACGGGTGCCCTCGTCGGCTACTTCGAGTCGCAGGGCTCGCACTTCGACCTCGGCTGGGCCCCGATCGCCGGCGTCCGGACCGAGCGCTGGAAGTACACGGCGTCTCCGGCGCCGGCGGAACTGTACGACGTGCGGGACGATCCGGACGAGAAGGCGAACCTGGCCGGTGTTCGGCCCGACGTGGTGACGGAGATGGAAGCGCTCTACGGCCGCCTCCACGAGATCCAGGTGCGGCCGGAGCTGGAGGGCGAACGCCGCGACATGGACGCCGAGGAGCTGGAGCAGCTCGCCGCGCTCGGCTACGTCGAGATTCCGATCGCCGCCGCGGAAGAGGCGCCCGATCCGCGCCTGTTCATCGGAGTGCACGGGTGGGTGGGCCACGGGCGCACGCTGGCCCAGAGGGGACAATACGCTCGGGCGATCGAGATTCTGGAGACGCTGTCGGAAAGCCCGTCGATCCGCGCCCTGGTGATCCGCACGCTCGCTCCCGTCTACGCGCAGGCGGGGCGCTTCGACGACGCGATCCGGACCTATCGCAGCTACATCGAGCTGACCGGGGCGCCGGAGGCGCGGCTCGGCCTCTCCCGCACGCTGCTCCAGGCGAACCGGCCGGCCGAAGCCCTCGCCGTGATCGACGAGATCGCTCCCCTCTCTCCGAAGCTCGCATTCCGGCGCGCGCAGGCCCTGGGCCAGCTCGGCCGCCACGAGGAGGCGAGGCTCGCCGTCGACGAGGCCTTCGCGGGGCCTCACCGCGCGCACGACCGGCTGCGATCACGCGCGTTCCTGGTGCTCGACGCCGCGCCGATCGCCGACGGCGAAGAGGAGCTGCGCACGCTTCTGGCCGCCGCGCCGGACGACGCCGTCCTGAAGAGCCGCCTCGGCTTCTACCTGGCGATCTGGGGTCCCGACGAACGGGGGGAGGAGGCCGGCCGGCTGCTGCGGGAGGCGGCCGCCTCGCGAGAGGACAACGCCGAGTTCCAGTCGAATCTGGGCTGGGGGCTCTTCCATCTGGGCGCCGATGCGCAAGCGCAGGCGGCCCTCGAGACGGCGGTCGCCCTCGACGGCACCCGCCAGCTGGATCGGGTGCGTCTCGCCCGCGTCCTCCGGCGCAACGGCGAGCCGGAGCGGGCCCTCAAGCTGGTGCGCTCGGCCCTGGTCGTCCATCCGGCGGCGGCGTGGTCCGACGCCGCCCGCGCGCTCGCCGCCGAGATCGAAGCGGAGCTCGGCGCCCTGCCGAGCGTCGGAGCCCGCTCGTGAAGCGCCGGGACTTCCTGGTGGGTGGCGTGATCGCGGCGGCTGCCGCGGCGGCGGGAGTCGCGCAGTGGCTCATGGGCCGCGGCGGTGACGCGGGACCCCGAGCCGCACCCGACCCCACGCCGCCCGCCTCGCCGCCGCGAGACGCCGCCCCCGCGGCCGGCGCGATCTTCCCGTCGGAGGACCACGCGCTGCTGTTGATGGTGGCGGACCTGATCGTTCCGCGAGAGGGCGTGTACCCGGCGGCCAGCGAGACCGACCTGATCCCCCGCCTCGAGGCCTGGGGCGCCGACTCCCCGTCTCGCCGGCGCATCTACGTCGCGGGCTGGCCGGAGCTGAAGAAGATGATCGGGCGCCTGCCGTCGGTGGACGGTCTACCCGACACCCGACGTCTGGCGCGAAGGATGCGCGCGTGGCACAGGCGCTTCCGGAGGCGGCGGCGTGGCGGCAGAGGGGGCGTCAATTTCTTCGAGCAGCTGCGGCGTGACGTGCTGCGCCTCTACTACGCGAGCCCTGCCGGCGCCGCCACCGTCGGGTATATCGGGCCCGTGCACCGACCCCAACCGGGCCCTGCGAGCGGCGCATGAGCTTCGATGCCGACGTCTGCATCGTCGGAGCCGGAGCGGGAGGCGCCGTGGCGGCCTGGGCCCTCACCCGCCAGAACCTGCGGGTTCTGCTCCTGGAAGCCGGCCCTCGCTTCGATCCGTCCCGGTACCCGACCCACCACCCGGGCTGGGAGAACTCGCTCAGTCCGTTCCAGGCCGTCTCCACACGGCCCGAACACCTCAGCTACGAGAGCGGGGAGAGGGAGGTGCTCGACCCGGAGTTCGAGCACCTGGCGAGCCGGTCGCCCACGGCGTTCAGCCGGGTGCCTCCCCGGCGCCGTCGCCCGTTCTACTACTCGCGAGCCATCGGCGTAGGCGGATCGACGCTCCACTACCAGGCCGAAGCCCATCGATTTCCCGCCCACGCGTTCCGGATGCGGAGCGAGCGGGGCGTCGGCGCGGACTGGCCGCTCGCCTACGACGACCTCGCTCCCTACTACGAACGGATCGAACACCTGATCGGGGTGGCGGGCGACCCCGTCAACCCGTTCAAGCCGGCGCGCGGCCCCTTCCCCTACCCGGCGCATCCCCTCTCCCCCGCCAGCCGGGTCCTGGCCGATGCCGCCCGTGGACTCGGGTGGCAGGCGCTGGCAAATCCGGTCGCCATCCTGCCCCGACCGCTTCCGGGGCGCGAGGCCTGCCACTACTGCAACGGCTGCACGCGCGGCTGCGCCGTCCGCGCCAAGGGCAGCGTGGACGTCGCCGTGATCCCGGAGGCCGAGCGCACCGGCCGGCTCGAGATCGTGACGAACTTCAATGCGACGACGCTCGAATACGACGCCGACGGGAAGATCTCGGCGGTGAACGGGTTCGACGCGGAGGGACGCGAGCAACGTCATCCCGCGCGCGCCTTCGTGCTCGCGGCCGGAGCGATCGACACGCCACGCATCCTGCTGAATTCGTCCGGGGGCGCCCATCCGGACGGGGTCGGCAACCAACACGGGCAGGTGGGGCGCCATCTGATGGAGCTCCTCTTCGTGAACCGGCGCGCGTTGTTCGATCGGCCGCTCGAGACCTACGCGGGGATCCCGATCGACAGCCGCATCTGGGACTTCAACGGCGCCGCAGGCGGGGCGGCGGGCCCCGCGGGCTTCGTACTCGGCCAGGAGTGCGACGTCTTTCTCGGACCCGTGGGCTACGCCCTCGAGGCCGTGGAGGGCTTCGGACCGAGCCACCGCGACGCCATGCGCCGCCACTTCGGCGCGGCCATCTCGTTGCTGGGGATCGCCGAGCAGCTTCCCCGCGCCGACAACCGCGTCACCCTCGCAGAGGCCAAGGATCGCTTCGGCCTTCCCCTCGCGCGCGTCGAGACCGCGCTCGACCGCACCGACCTCGAGTCGCTCTCGAGCATGTGGGAGCGCCTGGGCGAGATCGCCGAGTCCGGCGGCCTCGAGCTGATCGGACAGGTGACCGCCTACGACACGCCGAACGCCACCCACGTCGGCGGCACCTGTCGCATGGGCAGCGATTCCCGGGAGAGCGTCGTCGACGCCGTCGGGACGGTCCACGGGGTTCCGAACCTGGTGATCGCCGACGCGAGCGTCCTGGTGACGCAGGGGGCCGGCGATTCACCGTCACTGACCATCCAGGCGCTCGCGCTTCGCTCCGCCGAGGCTCTGGCCGAGCGCGCACGGCGGTGGGAGGCCTGAGCCATGCGTAGACGCGTCATCACGGGGATCCTGACGGCCGGCCTCACCGCGCTCGCGGCGGCCTGCGCACGGGACGAGCGGCCGAACGTCGTGCTGATCACCCTCGACACCACACGCGCCGATCGCATCGGGGCCTACGGCGACCCCGAGGCCCGCACCCCGGCGCTCGACGGGCTCGCGGGCCGGGGAGCGCTCTTCGAACGCGCCTACAGCGGCGTGCCCCTCACGCTGCCCTCCCACACCACGATCCTGACGGGCCTGTCTCCCGACCTGCACGGCATCCACGACAACGGCCGCTTCGTGGTGCCCGAGGCGCTCGAGACCGTCGCCGAGCGGCTCGCCGCGCGGGGCTACGCCACCGGCGCCTTCGTGTCGGCCTTCGTCCTCGACGCGTCCTTCGGCCTCGACCGGGGCTTCGACGTCTACGAGGACGCGACCCGCGCGAATCACAACCCGCTGAGCTCCGTGGTCCCGAGCCGCCCCGGCGAGGAGACCACCGACGCGGCGCTGACCTGGCTGGCCGACCGGGCGCGCCGACCGTTCTTCCTTTGGGCCCACTACTACGATCCCCACGCGCCCCGGCGTCCGCCGCCGCCCTTCGACGCGATGGCCGACGACTACGCCGGCGAGATCGCCTACATGGATTCGCAGGTCGGCCGCCTGCTGGCGGGGGTAGAGGGCGCCGGAGGCGGGCGCGAGACCCTGGTCCTGGTGGTCGCGGACCACGGCGAGAGCCTCGGGGAGCACGAGGAGCCCACCCACGGCGTCGTCGCCTACGACTCCACGCTGCGGGTGCCGCTGATCGCCGTCGGTCCCGGGTTCGAGCCGGGCACCCGCTCGCAGGCCTTCGTGACCACCGAGGACGTCACGCCCACGATTCTCGCCACGCTGGGCCTGCCGGCGGCCGGGAAGAGCCGCGGCGTCCCCCTCCAGCGCACGCTCCAGGAGGGCGCCAACGGCGAGCGCATCGCCTACTTCGAGTCCATGGGGCCCTTCTACGGGCTGGGCTGGGCCCGGGTGAGCGGCGTTCGCAACGCCCGCTGGAAGTACACTGCGCGCCCGGATCCGGTCGAGATCTACGACGTCACGGCGGATCCCGCCGAGCTGCACAACCGGATCGGGGAGGAGCCGGAGATCGCCGCGCGGCTGGCGGCGGAGCACGCGGCGATGACGGCCGGCGAAGCCGCCGGGCCCGCCGAGGCTGCGCCGCTCAGCCCGGAGGTCGAGGAGCAGCTCGCCGCGCTGGGCTACCTGACCACCCCCCGCGAATTCGGGCCCGGCCGCGCACCGGATCCGCGCCACGGCGTGAAGCTTCTGGGCCTGGTCCGACTGGCGGCCGACCTCGCCGAAAGACCGGGCTGGCTGGCCAACAGCATCGAGGCGCTCACGCTTCTGAGCGAAGAGCCGACGGTCGGCAGCATCGCCCTCCGCGAGCTCGCCCGGATCTACGCGCTGGCCGGCCGGCACGCCGACGCGATCGCCACCTACGAGGCGCTGCTCGAGCTGACCGATGCGACCGAGGCGCGCGTCGCGCTCGCCAACGTGCTGCTCGCCGAAGGTCGACCCGAAGCGGCGGGGCAGGTCCTGGAGGCGGTGGGGGCCGGGCCGGGAGGCGTGCCCGTCACGGTCGCGCTCCTACGCGGCCGCGTCTGGCTCCGGCTCGGCCGGCTGGACGAGGCGGCCCAGGCCGCCGAGTCGGTGCTCGCGCGGGATTCCGCCCACGACCCGGCGCTCGCCCTGGCCAGCCTGGTGCGCGCGGCGCGGGAAGGGCCGAGCGCCGAGATCGTCCGCCTCGAAGCGCTGTTCGAGAACCCGCCTTCGGACCCGGCCCGGCTCACCGAGACGCGCGACGTCCTGGCCACCCTGCTCCTGCGCGAGGGGCGCGACGCCGAGGCCGTCCGCGTGCTCGAGGAGCTCGAGTCACCGCCGCCGGGCTACCAGGAGCGGCTCGCGAACATCGCCGCCCGGCACGGCAATCCTGCGAAGGCCGTCGAATACTACGAGGCGTTCCTCCAGCGCGTCCCCGCCTCGACCCAGGCCCGCCGCGCCCTGGCGGATCTCTACGACGAGCTGGACCGCACCGAAGAGGCGATCGGACTCTACGACGAGCTGGTCGCCGTCGATCCCGAGGACATGACGCTCCGGGTGGACCGGGGAGCGGCCCTGCAACGCGTCGGTCGCAGCGAGGAGGCCGAGGCGGAGTACCGCCTCGCCCTGGCCGCCGCCGACGGGATCCCGGAGGCCGCCTTCAACCTGGGACTGCTCGAGCTCGCCCAGGGGCGGGACGTCGAGGCGGAGCAGCACCTGCTGCGCGCCGTGGAGCTGCGACCCGACCACGCCAAGAGCCACTTCCACCTGGCCCGCCTGTACCGCCGGCGGGGCGACCCCCGAGCGGCCTGGCACGCGGAGCAGGCCGCGCGGACCAGCGGTGGCGCCGGCGCGCCCTCGCTCCCCGCGGTTGCTGGGAGACCGGGACCGGCGACGAACGACCCGGAGTGAAGCGGGTGCCGCGAGCGCTGCGGTTCGCCTCGAGCGTCGGCGCGCCGGCACCGGAGGGCCCGGACGCCGACGGGGTCGGCAGCGGTTTGCCCGTCTGCGGATTCGGGTCGTCTCGCCACGTCGAGACGCCCGCAAACCGGAGGGATTTCACCTCACACTGGGCGCCAAGAAAACGGTGACGAAGGCCGGAGAGAATTCCTTGACCCGCGGTTCGACCTCGTGCAGAGTGCTTGCCTGGCTGCGCCCACGGGTGCGTGGCTCACCGATGCGTAGTATCGAGCTTCGCTGAAGCCAAGAAAGTCCAAGGAAAGGGGGAATCGATGCGAATGAAAATACTGATCACGCTGTTCGCCGTGCCCGCGACGTTGGCTCTGCTCCCGACTGCCGCCTGGGCGGGCGCGAGCTTCGACCGGCCCGACCTCGTGGACGTCCCTGGCGTTAGTTTCGTGGACTCGAAGAACACGGCGACTTCCATCTATGCGACCATCAACGCCGGACAGTCCTCGGGAAGCTGGAACACCGCCTACGGCAACGCCTCCGCAACGGCGGACAATGGCGTCACGTACGAGTTCGCCGAGGTTTTCTGGAGACTGTACGAGCCCGAAAAGGTGATCCGGACGGGCAACCTCGTCCTGCTGAACCAGAATAAGCATCTGTTCGTCGGCGTCTACACCTCCACCGCGACAGTGGCGACCGACAATGTCTTCAGCGACTACACCTCGGGCGTCGCGCCGTGCAGCGCCCTGGTGAGGGCCAAGGCGGCGAGTCCGGGCGGCGAAAACGCGGACATCGCGTGGGCGAAGTGGAAGGCGTCCTGCCGGGGCGCGCTGGCGGCCATGGCCTTGCCCCAGAGCGTGACCGACCGGCTCACGGCCTTGTTGAACAAGAGGATCGTGAACGTCGCGACGGACAACATCGCGATCAACGGCTATTGCAGGGAATCGGCGGGCTGCGTCAACCCCGACTAGGATCCGGGGCGCACAGGCAGCACGCGCTCGCTCGAACTGGGGCGTCTGGCTTTCCGAGCCAGGCGCCCCAGCCTGTTCCGGAACGATTGAAGGGTAGTCTGGGTGTTCCGGGTTCGGGTATTCTGGGGATGGAGCGCAGCGGCAGGAGGGGATCGATGGGCGGCAGCCGGCTCCCGTTTCGGACGGGGCTCCAGGTGGCATGGCTCGCCGCGACAATGGTGCTGGCGGCGGCCTGCGGACGCGGCGACGGGGAGCCGCCGGCGGAGCCGGCGCAGCGGACCGCCTTGGATCGCGAGGCCGCTGCCTCCCCGGCTCCGGCGTTCGCCCAGCCCATGCTCGTCGCTGCGCGCGACCTGCCCGCTGCGGGCCAGGCGGTCGTCGAGATCGGCGATCGGGGCGTCACCGTCCTCGCCAACCAGGTTCCCCGCCTCGAGCTCATGCGCCAGCTCGAGCAGGCCACCGGCTTCAAGCTCGTCGTGGGACGCGTGATCGAGACCGAGCCCGCACCCGAAACCGTCCTGCTGGTCGATGTCCCGCTCGGGGAAGCGCTGACCCGGATCCTCGAGGGCGTCGCCTTTCAGCTGCACTACAGCGTCGACGCCGAGGGGGGGGGGCACCGTATCAGCCAGGTCGCCGTGGGCGAGCCGCAGCGGCGGCGGCGAGAGCGACGCGACCGCGAGACGCGAACCGCCGCGACGCGCGAACGGCGCGAGGCCAGGCGGCCCGAGCGGCAGGCGCTGGCGCGGCAAACTGCGGAGCGCACGGCGGAGGCGCCCCGGTTGCTGGAGGACGCGGATCCGGCGGTGAGGGCCCGGGGCGCCGCGTGGCTGGCGCTCGACGGCGACGGCGTCGAGCGCCTCTCGGATGCCCTGAGCAACGATCCGGCCCCGGCCGTCCGGGCGGCGGCCGCCGAGCGGCTGGCCCACACCGACTCCCTGGCGGCGGTGACCCAGCTCCTGACGGCGATCCACGACGGAGACTCACAGGTCGTGATCGCCGCCCTCGACGCGCTCGAGTGGGTCGGCGACGAATCCATCATCCCCCAGCTGAGCCCGCTCCTGAAGCACCACGACCCGGCGGTGAGGGTGCGGACGGTCGAGGCCATCGAGTTCCTCGAGTGAACCCGGCAAAAGCGCCGTGATCGACCGCGAGGCCCGGTTCCGGATCGGACAGGTCGTCCGCCACCGCGTCCATCCCTTCCGGGGCGTGGTGCTGGACGTGGACCCCACCTTCAGCAGCAGCGAGGAGTGGTGGCTCGCCATTCCCGAGGCGGTCCGCCCCCGCAAGGACCAGCCCTACTACCACGTGCTCGCGGAGAACGCCACGACGCACTACCTCGCCTACGTCTCGGAGCAGAACCTGCTGCCCGACGAGAGCGGCGACCCGGTCCGGCACCCCGAGGTGTCCAGATTATTCGGCGCGCTCCACGACGGCCTGTACGCGCCCCGGCGCCACCACTCGCACTGAGCACCGGGGCGGGGGATCCCCTCGACATGCACCCTCCCGGCCGACACTCGCCGACCCGCGACGCGCGCTTCGTGATCGAGGACTTCGAGCCCGTCTACCTCAAGACGTGGAAGCGCGACCGGCTGCGCGCGAAGGTCGAGGCGGCGTACGCCGCCGGGCAGGACGCGCGGCCGTGGCGCTTCGACGCCCGCGCATGAAGGTCGGGCGCGCGTCCGCGGCGTCGCGGCTCGCCGCGGTGCTGTGCGCGCTGGCGGCCGCCGCGTGCGAGAGCGAGCCGGCGCCGGCCGGGGCCTCGGCGCCCGACGTCGTCCTGATCGTGATCGACACGCTGCGCGCCGATCACCTCGGCGTCTACGGCTACGCGCGCGACACCTCGCCCCACATCGACGCCCTGGCCTCCCGGGGCGTCGTCTTCACGCGAGCGAGCTCGCCGAGCTCCTGGACGCGCCCCGCGGTCGCCTCGCTCCTGACGTCGCGGCTCCCGTCGGAGCACGGCGCGGTCTCCGCGGAGCACCGCCTCGATTCGCGAATCGCGACCCTGGCGGAGGTGTTCCACAACGCCGGCTACCGCACGCTGGGCGTGTGCGCGAATTTCGCCCACATCACCGAGCGCGCCGGCTTTGCCCGCGGCTTCGACGACTGGACCAGCCTGAAGGTCCCGGTTGCCGAGGGACAGGGCGACCCGATCTGGGCCGAATCGACCGCAGACGGCAAGCGCCAGCCGCTTCGCGCCCCCACCGCCGCCGAGGTGAACCGCGCGCTGCTACCGCGGATTCCCGCTCCGGACGGGCGCCCGGTCTTCCTGTACGTCCACTACATGGATCCCCACTCGGGCTACCTCCCCGCTGCTCCCTACCGCGAGCGCTTCCTGCGCGACGCCGCGTTCGATCGCACCCAGCCGCCCGCCACCTCCGACTACGTGCGCGAGCTGGCGGCGGGCCGCATCTCCGTCGGAGAACGGAGCCGCGAGCGGCTGATCGACCTGTACGACGGCGAGATCGCAGCGGTCGACGCCGCCGTGGGCGAGCTTGTGACCGCCCTGGCGGAGCGCGGCTACGAAGGCCGCAGCGTCTACGCGCTGGTGTCGGACCACGGCGAGGAGTTCGAGGAGCACGGGGGCTGGTTCCACGGACTCACGCTCTACGGCGAGTCGCTGCAAGTCCCGTTCGTGCTGTGGGACTCGCGCGCCGCTCCGGTCGGCGCGACGGTGGACGCGCCGGTGGACCTCATCGACGTGCCGACGACCCTGCTCGCCCTCGCGGGCCTCGAGCCGGCCGCGCACATGCGCGGGCGACGCCTCGCGGCCGACGGCGCGGCACCGACGGCGCGCCCCCTGCTCGCCGAGCTGCATCGCGATCCCCTGATCGAGGGCGGCGTGCGCGAGCGCTCGCACCGCTGGGCCTACACGCGCTGGCCCTGGAAGGTGATCACGCACCGCCGCCGCGACGTCGAGTTCTTCCGCCTGGACCGGGACCCCATGGAGCGGGAGTCCATCCGCCCCGGCGACGCGGGCGTGCCCGCGGATCTCTTCGCCGAAGGCCGCGCCCTGGTGAGCCGCATCGTGGTGCCGCGCCGCGAGGAGCTTCGCCAGCAGCTCGACCCGGAGGAGCGCGAGGCGTTGCAGGCGCTGGGCTACGCCCGCTGACGCCGGTGCGGGCAGAGCCGCCTGCGCCGCGTCACGACCCGGCGGTCTTCGCGGCACCCGGCTTCGCGACGCCCAGGTAGGCGGGCTTCTCGCCGCCGCCGTGCACCAGGATGCTGGCCCCGCTCACGTAGCTCGCGAACGGCGAGGCGAGGAAGAGGCAGACGTCGCCCACGTCCCGCGGCTCGGCCAGGCGGCCCAGCGGCACGGTGGCGCTGACGGCCCGGATCCCCGCCTCGTCCCCGTAGTGGAGGTGCGACTGCTCCGTGCGGATCATGCCGGCGGTCACCGCGTTGACGCGCACGCGGGGCGCCCACTCGACGGCCAGGGTCTGCGTGAGGTTGAGCAGGCCCGCCTTGGCCGCGCCGTAGGCGGCGGCGCCCGGCGAGGGACGGATGCCGGAGACGCTCGCGATGTTCACGATGACGCCGCCCTCCTCCTGCTGCTGCATCACCGCGTTCGCCCGCTGGGCGAAGTGGAGCGGCGCGATCAGGTTGAGCCGCAGGATCGCCTCGGAGAACCGGGGGGAGGCCGTCGCCGCCTCCGCGGGCGGGGCGCCGCCGGCGTTGTTCACCAGCACGTCGAGGCGGCCGAAGCGCCCGGTCGCCGTCGCCACGACGCTCTCGATCTGCTCGAGCTCGCGCACGTCGGCCTCGGCGAAGACCGCCGGCCGCCCGCCGGCCTCCGGCAGCGCAGCGGGCCGGTGGCGGCCGCAGATCACGACCTCCGCGCCCGCCTCGAGGAAGCGCTCGCTGATGCCGCGCCCGACCCCGCGGCCGCCGCCGGTGACGATCACCACCTGGCCGGAGAGGTCGAAGGCGAGGTCTCGGCTCGGCATCCCGCGACTACAGCCCGAGGTTCCGCGCGACCCGCTCGCGGTGATACGCCGGGTCGCCGAGGAACACCTCCGTCGCGCGCGCGCGCTTGAAGTAGAGATGCACGTCGTACTCCCAGGTGAAGCCGACGCCGCCGTGGATCTGGATGCTCTCGGCGGCGCACCGGAAGTAGGCGTCGGAGCAGAAGGCCTTCGCGAGGGAGGCGGCGACGGGCAGCTCCGCGCCGTCTTCGGCCGCGACGCAAGCGGCGTAGTAGCTGGCGGAACGCGCCGACTCGACGGCGACCATCATGTCGGCGCACTTGTGCTTGATCGCCTGGAAGGAGCCGATCGGGCGCCCGAACTGCACGCGCTCCTTGGCGTACGCCACCGAGTGGTCGAGGCAGGTCTGGGCGCCCCCCACCTGCTCGGCGGAGAGCGCCACCGCCGCGAGATCCAGGGTCTTGCGCAGGGCGCCCCAGCCCTCCCCTTCCTCGCCCATCAGCGCCGAGGCCGGCACGCGCAGGTCGCGCAAGCGCACCTCAGCCAGGCGTCGCGTGGGATCCATGGTCGGGAGCGCGCGCCGCTCGACGCCGGCCGTGCCGGACGGGACCGCGAACAGGCTCACGCCCTCCTCGCCCACGCTGCCTTCGCGCCGCGCGGCGACGATGAGCAGATCCGCAGCGAGCCCGTCGAGCACGAAGCGTTTGCTGGCGTCGATCACGAACTCGCCACCCTGCCGGCGGGCCGTCGCCGCGATCCCGCTCGCGCCCCAGTCGCCGCCGGGCTCCGTCCAGGCGACCGTGGCGAGCGTGTGCCCCTCGGCGATCGCCGGCAGGTGCTCCCGTCGCTGCTCCTCGCTGCCGCCGATGAGCAGGGCGTTGCCGGCCAGGCACACGCTCGAGAAGAAGGGGGCGCACAGCAGCACCCGTCCCATCTCCTCCATCAGCGCCGCCACCTCCACCGCGCCCAGGCCCAGGCCGCCGTACGCCTCGGGAATCGCCACCGCGGTCCAGCCGAGCTCGCTGGCGATGCGCTTCCACACTTCCGGGTCGTAGCCGAGCTCGCTCGCCATGGCGCGGCGCACCTGCTCGGAGCTGGAGTGGTCGGCGAGGAAGCCGCGCGCCGCCGCGCGCAGCGCCTCCTGCTCGTCGGTGAAGGCGAAGTGCATGGATCAGCTTCCGTAGACCTTCTGGGCCGGGGTCGCCTTTCGGAGCAGGTCGTGGAGGGCGGCGCCGATCTCGTCGGGCTGCCAGCGCTCGCCCTTCTCCACCTTCGGCCCCTCGCGCCAGCCGTCGGCCACGCGGATCATGCCTCCGGCGCACTCGAACACCCGACCGGTGACGTCCTTCGACTCGGCGCTCCCGAGCCACACGACAAGGGGGGAGATGTTCGCGGGATCCATGGCGTCGAAGCCGCTCTCGGGCTTCTTCATCATGTCGGCGAAGACCTCCTCGGTCATCCGCGTGCGCGCCGAAGGGGCGATGGCGTTGGCGGTGATGCCGTAGCGCGCCAGCTCCGCGGCCTGCACCAGCGTGAGTGCGGCGATCCCGGCCTTGGCGGCCGAGTAGGCGCTCTGGCCGACGCTGCCCTGGAGACCCGCGCCGGAGCTGGTGTTGATGATGCGCGCGTCGACGGGCTCCCCCGCCTTCGAGCGCTGGCGCCAGTAGGCGCAGGCGTGGCTGGCGACGCAGAAGTGACCCCGGAGATGGACACGGACCACGGCGTCCCACTCCGCCTCGGAGGTGCTCACGAACATGCGGTCGCGGACGAAGCCCGCGTTGTTCACCACGACGTCGAGCCCGCCGAAGGCGTCGAGTGCGGTCTGGATCAGCTCGCCGGCCTGCCGGCCGTCGGCGACGTCGGCTCCGTTGGCGACCGACTCGCCGCCGAGGGCGCGGATCTCCTCCACCACCCGGTCGGCGGGGGCCCCTTCGTCCCCCTCGCCCCGGAGCGAGACCCCGAGGTCGTTGACCACGACCTTCGCGCCCTGCCGTGCGAACTCGAGGGCGTGCTCGCGGCCGATGCCGCGACCGGCTCCCGTGACGATGACGACCCGTCCCCGACAGAGGTCACCCATGGCTACAGCCTCTCCAGGATCGTGACGTTGGCCTGGCCGCCGCCTTCGCACATGGTCTGGAGGCCCCAGCGGCCGCCGGTGCGCTCCAGCTCGTTGAGCAGCGTGGTCATCAGGCGCGTGCCGGTGGCACCGATGGGATGGCCCAGGGCGATGGCGCCGCCGTTCACGTTCACCTTCGCCAGGTCGGCGCCGGTCTCCTTCTGCCAGGCCAGCACCACCGGGGCGAAGGCCTCGTTGATCTCGACGAGGTCGATGTCGGCGAGTCGCATGCCGGTCTTCTCCAGCGCGTAGCGCGTGGCCGGAATCGGCGCCGTCAGCATGAAGATGGGGTCCGCGCCCCGCACGCTGATGTGGTGGACCCGCGCCCGCGGCTTCAGCCCGTGCTCCGTCACCGCGCGCTCCGAGGCCACCAGCACGCACGAGGCGCCGTCGGAGATCTGGCTCGACACGGCGGCGGTCAGGCGCCCGCCCTCCTGCAGGGGCTGGAGCTTCGCCATCTTCTCGAGGCTCGTCCCGCGGCGCGGCCCTTCGTCGGTGCCGACGTCGCCGTAGGGAACGATCTCGTTCTCGAAGCGCCCCTCGTCGATGGCCCGGATCGCGCGCTCGTGGCTCGCCAGCGCGAAGACCTCCATGTCTTCGCGCGAGATGCCCCACTTCTCCGCGATCATCTCGGCGCCCCGGAACTGCGAGACCTCCTGGGTGCCGTAGCGCTCCACCCAGCCCTTCGAGCCGCTGAAGGGGTCCGTGAAGCCCAGGGGCTCCGCCAGGGTCATGGCCGACGAGATCGGGATCTGGCTCATGTTCTGCACGCCGCCGGCGACGATCAGGTCGCTGGTGCCGCTCATCACCGCCTGGGCGGCGAAGTGCACGGACTGCTGGGACGACCCGCACTGGCGGTCGATGGTGACTCCCGGCACCGCGTCCGGGAGCCCGGCCGCGAGCCAGCAGGTGCGCGCGATGTCGCCGGCCTGGGGGCCGATCGTGTCGCAGCAGCCGAAGATCACGTCCTCCACGGCGTGCGGGTCGACGCCGCTGCGGTCGATCAGGGCCTGGATCACGTGGGCGCCCAGGTCCGCCGAATGCGCCTGCGACAGGCCCCCTCCCCGCTTGCCCACCGGCGTGCGCACGGCGTCGATGATGTATGCCTCTGCCATCGTCCTCAGTCTCCTGCTTCGTCTTTCGAGTGGTTTGCGAAAGCGTCGTCCGGAAACGTCTCCCCCGGACCGAGTCGAGCGTCCGCCGCGAGGATCGCAGCGCCCACGCGGCGGCGGTGGAAGGCGTTGCGCCCCCACGCCATCTCCAGCGACCAGGCGCGGCGCATCCAGATGTGGAGGTCCTGCTCCCAGGTGTAGCCGATGGCGCCGTGGACCTGAAGCGCCGTGCGGGCCGCGAGTGCGGCCGCGTCGCAGGCCATCACCTTGGCCATGGACGTGTGAACAGAACGGCTGCCGGAGCCCCGCGCCACGGAGTGCGCGGCCCGGTAGACCGCCGGCCGAGCGTACTCGAGCTTCACCTTCGCGGTGGCGAGCATGTGCTTCACCGCCTGGAACGACCCGATCGGCACGCCGAACTGCTCGCGCTGGCAGGCGTAGGCGGACGCCATCTCGATCAGCCGATCCGCCACGCCGAGCTGCCCGGCGGCGCAGGCCAGCGCGCCGCGGTCGAGCGCGGCCCCCTGGAGCGCGCGGCCGGCGGCGTCGGCGGCGGTGAGGGTGGCGCTCGCGGGCGTCCACTTCGCGGTGTACAGACGCCGGCCGGGGTCGTTCCCCGGCTGGTGCACGAGCTCCACCTCGCCCGCCTCGAGGGCGTGGACCTCGTCGCCGTGCGGGAGCAGCAGGAGATCCGCCGCAGCCGCGTCGGCCACGAAGGGGCTCAGTGCGTGGCCCACCGCCACGATCGCCTCGCCGGC